>JAPUIM010000325.1 GCA_027297025.1 Bacteroidota bacterium
TGTAAGGCAAAAACAGGGGAGAAATTACCGCCAGTTAGATGCACACCGTATCGCAATTCCCGGGTTCAGTAAATAAAACGGTTTTAAAGGCTTCCACTTCCTTATTGTACAACTTATACTCAAAGGTGAGATCCTCCCGTACAGGCGCGGTAAATAGGTGGATTCTAGGTATAAGTGTGTGTGTTTAATCCCTCAAGCTACTGACGGTCAGCAACATACATTTAAACCTCAATAAATCTTTTAACTGATTATAGGTTTCTAACTTCCGTATTGTTAAAGGAATCTGAATATTGATTTGATCTAGGATTAAGTAAAGTAATTGTATTTATATCTCAAAGGATCAAGAACTTCCTTCACACATGAGACCACCTCAACCCAATAAGGATTAGCCAAAATCCCTAAACATTATTATTTTTGGGATTGGTATACTAAAACCTAATGCCCTCAATCATCCAAGGCTACGAATATGACATCTTCATCAGTTATCGGCAGAACGATAATCAGGATGGCTGGGTAACTGAATTTGTCAATACATTATGAATTAGATCAAATATTTTTTTCCCGTTAATCTTAATTATTTTGAAATCCATGAGGACTCAAATGCTTTTAATCACCTTTTGCCTGATTGCACCAATGGTTTTCAGTCAGAATACAAAGCAACCGGCAATGGCCCCAATCAAAATGTTGGTTACGGATTTTGAAAATAATTCCAGAAAAGGGGAGCAGATAATTTTCGAGGGAATAAATTCCGGAAAAACCTACAGCATGGTAACCGGTGTGGATGGTATATTCCGCATGGAACTACCAGGAGGAGAAACTTATCTGATAAAGATCAAAAGCATTGGTGACGCCCAAGAATATACCAAGTTTAAAATACCCCTACTTGGCGAAGATGAGATATATACCGAATATCAGTTATTGCTGAAATTTGAGCTGCCCAAGTTATTCGTACTGGATAACGTGCATTTTGATACCGGGAAAGCAATGTTAAAGAAAGAATCCTACACCGAATTGAATGAACTGGTAGAGTTGATGAAACTGAAAGAGAAGCTTAAAGTTGAAATTGCCGGTCACACAGACAATGTAGGGGATAATGATTCAAATCTGACCCTCTCCCAAGCCAGGGCTGATGCGGTACGTAACTATGTGATTAAAAAAGGCATTTCAGGAGAAAGGATTATCGCTAAAGGCTATGGAGAAAATTTTCCCGTTGATACTAATGATACTCCACAGGGTAAACAAAAAAACAGGAGGACTGAAGTAAGGATCGTGCAGCAGTAGATACAAATTGAAAATAAAGTGCCATGACTGGCTAAATATGGATATTTAACCTTTCAATACAGAAAGTGATTTACAAGTACGGCTCTCATTCAACTAATCTCAAGGATTAGCCAAAACCCCTAAACATTACTATTTTTATCTTTGGTAAACTAAATCCACAATGCCCCTTATTCAGGAATTAAAAGACCGAAAAATAGCACAAACACTAGTTATTTATTTAGGGGGTGGGTGGGTGTTAATTGAGGCACTTAATTTTTTCATCGAAAAATATGACTGGTCTTCCAGGATTTTTGATATAATTATCTTTCTAATAATCTTTGGCTTACCTGTTACTCTTCTTTATGCCTGGTTTCACGGTAAATCCGAGCCATCAAAAGTTCGAAAAAAAGAGCTAAGCGAGAAATCAATTGCAGTATTACCTTTTTTAAATATCAGCAATGATCCAGAGCAGAAGTATTTCAGCGATGGTTTAACCGAAGAACTAATTAATGGACTTACAAGAATTAAAGAGTTAAAAGTGGTTGCAAGAACATCAGCTTTTGCTTTACAAGATCAAAATTTGGATATACGTGAGATTGGAGAAAGACTTAACGTTGCTAATATTCTCGAAGGTAGTGTTAGAAGAGCGGGAAACAACCTTCGGATTACAGCCCAGCTTATTAGCATCCATGATGGATATCATCTATGGTCAAAGAAATTCGACCGTCAGATCAGTGACATCTTCACCATTCAGGATGAAATCACTTTGAAAATCATTGAGAATCTAAAAATAACTATTGTTGGTTCTGAAAAACAGCGGGCTCTGAAACGTCATACCAAAAATATTGACGCCTATTCCTTGTATCTAAAAGGACGTCACTTTTCCTGGCATTTTACGGCTCAAAGCTTTTATAAAGCTATCGAGTTTTTCAACAAAGCAGTTGAAAAAGACCCAGGGTATACCCTTGCATTTGCTGGCCTTGCTGATCTCTATAGCATCACAAGTATTCTTGGCAGTTCGGATCCAAAAGAAATGTTAAAAAAAGCTAAGGGATATGCAAAAAAAGCCATTTCATTGGATGACTCCCTTGCAGAAGCCCATTCATCCATAGGACTTCTCAAAATGATTGGTGAATGGAATTGGAAGGAGGCAGGGAATGAGTTTGAGCATGCACTAGAACTAGGTCCCGGAAGTTCTAGTATTCACCTTAATTATTCAGTCTATCTCATGGCACTGGGTAGATTCAGTGAAGCAATACAATACGCCAAAAAAGGTACTGAGATTGATCCCCTCTCTCCTATGGTTAATCAGAATCTTGGATTTATTCTTTGGACTGCACGTAAATTCGATGAATCGGTTCTGCATTTGAGAAATGCACTTGAATTGGATCCGCGTCATGCATGGGCCCAATTAGAAATCGGATGGAACTACGCTTTTATGGGAATGATGGATGAAGCAATTGTGGAATGTAGTAAAGCACTTAATTTAGACCCATCACCTTCTCCATGGTTCCGTACAACTATTGGCTGTATATATGCTATGGCTAATGATAACTCCTGGACTTTGAAACTACTTGATGAACTTAAAGATCTCTCCAAAACAACTTACATAGATCCTTTTAATTTTGCCGTTCTTTATACCTGGCTCAAGGACAAAGATAATGCACTTTCGTATCTTGAAAAGGCTCACTCTGAGCATTCACCATTACTCTATTTCATCTTACCTGGCCGTTCGCTTTGGTTTGAGCCCATAAATAATGAAGCTCGATTTAATGAAGTTTTACGGAGCGTTACAGAAAACCAATAACTATATCAGTTTAAACACAAATATTGCATGCCACCTACAACTTTTCCTGAACCTGAAGATTTGTAAAGCACCCACATACCTTCCATTTTAATAATTACCGATATTAAGTATCTTTAGAACTTACTTAAAACCCCATGCCCTCAATCATCCCAATCCCAAAATGAAAGACTGGAAGAAATACCTGATTGAATTTTTTGTAATTGTATTAAGTATTCTTGCTGCTTTTTGGTTAGAACAGGTGGCTGAGGATTTCGAAAATAAAAAAAAGAAAAACAATATCTCACTTTATTACAGGCTGATCTAAGGGTAGATAGTACAAATTTATCCTTCTTGATTTCTTATTATAATAAAATAAATGCTGCAAGGTCGGTACTAGTTGAAAACTTACAACATGGAACTGATCTCACTTTAGATTCATTGACAACACTGGTTATTGGAACAATGGGTTATAGGCCATTCCAGTCATCCACAGAAACTTTTAGGTCAATTGAAGCGAGTGGAGATCTTTTTATTCTACAAAATGATTCCATCAAGATAGAATATCTCAAACTGATGACTATGTATGAAACGGGATATAGGTATGCAGTTGAGAGTTTTCTTCCTATGATCTATGATTATGCATTAGTACGTTGGCCAGTATTCATGGATCTCCCCGCAGGTAGAGTAGATGATAAAAGTAAACTCTATAATAGTGAAGAAATTGATTATATGGAGATAGCTAGGATTGGAACTCGAGTTCATATTCGTAGACTTAACGAAAATCTTAAAAAGTGTATAGAAGTCTTGGAATTAGTGAATAGGGAAATAGAATCGAAATAGATTAAACCCAAACCTCCACCAAGGAGAAAACACCCTCCTTCG
>JAPUIM010000326.1 GCA_027297025.1 Bacteroidota bacterium
GTCGACAAAAATGCGGAGATGCAATTGGTGGAAGGATTAAGGAAAATACTCCCGGAGGCCGGTTTTATCACTGAAGAGGGTACTGTCAATGCTAGTGATGCTGAACTAACCTGGATAATTGATCCTTTAGATGGTACCACAAATTTTGTTCATGGATTACCGGTTTTTGCCATAAGTATAGCTTTATTGAGAAATAACCTGCCTATTCTGGGAGTTGTGGATGAAGTGAACAGGCAAGAGTGTTTTTATGCAATTGAAAATGAACCCGCTTATTGTAACCAAAAGCTCATTCAGGTATCATCCCAGGGAAAACTATCAGTAAGTTTGCTTGCTACAGGCTTCCCCTATAATACCATGGACCGGCTTACTGACTATATGAAAATATTGATGCATTTCATGGAAAAGACCCACGGCATCCGCAGGATCGGAAGCGCAGCTGTGGACTTGGCTTATGTAGCTTGTGGAAGATTTCAGGGCTTTTTTGAGTATAATCTCAAACCTTGGGATGTGGCCGCCGGAGCCTTCATAGTTCAACAGGCCGGAGGAGTGGTCACTGATTTTAAAGGTGGTGAAGATTTCATATTTGGCAGGGAAATCATTGCCGCAAATGGAATACATGGCGAAATGCTGGATGTGATTCAACAAAGCTGGTGAACTGAACCTAAGCCCAGACTAAGCTTCCCTCACTACAATTTTTACAAATATCAATTTCGCCTCGGGATCTTAATAAAGCGGATCGGAACTCTTTATATGCCTGGCTTCGCCAAGAGTCCCTGAAGTTTTCTTTTTCCAAATCACCCACTTGATGGCTGGCATCCTTATCGAAGCAGCAAGGGACTATCTTCCCATCCCAGGTGATCACTGCAGAATGCCACATTTTCCAACATTGGTTAAACAGTTTATTTTTAAACCGATACCGGCCATTATCATCCTGATAATACCGGGAGTATTTGTCGATGGTTGGAATAAGAGGAGAGCCATTCGAATAATCATAAATTTGTGCGGTCTTTAGCCAAACCGCATCCACTCCCAAAGACCTTCCCAGTTCGTGGACCTCTTGGATTTGATGTTGATTGGGTTTTACTACTAAAAATTGAAAAATGGTATATGGTTTACCAGACCCCAACTTTTTTTTCCATTTAACTATTTCTTTGGTTCCCTCAATTACCTTATGCAGACTGCCTCCTACTCGATAGGATTGATAAGTTTCCTGGGTAGTACCATCGATGGATATGATGAGTCGATCCAAACCTGAAGTCACGGTTTCATAAGCCTTCTTATCATTCAAATAGTGACCATTGGTTGAGGTAGCGGTATATATATTTTTTTGAACTGCGTATTTAACCAATTGTAAGAATTGTGGATGTAAGTAAGGTTCTCCTTGAAAGTAAAGCAAGAGATAAACCAGAGTATCGCTCAATTCATCAATGATTTTTTTGTACAGGTCAAAATCCAACATCCCAGTAGGTCTGGTAAAAGAACGTAACCCACTGGGACATTCCGGGCATCGTAAATTACAGGAAGTGGTAGGTTCTATAGAAATACTAGCAGGCAGTCCCCAATGAAGGGGTTTCTTCATAATTCTGGCCAGCAGATAACTGACTAATAACATTGAAGCATTAATTACCCTTTTAGTGGATGATTTAGAAACCAGATTCAATATGTCCTCTGTGTGTGTCCTACTCATATCCGACAATATATTTTGTATCAGGTTTTACTATCATGCAAGGCTGTGAGGTAGTAATGGTTTGCAACGCTTAATTTAACTAAAAAGTACTATTATAATCGCTTTTACTTATTTTTGGCTGATCAGGAATCATGGCTACTATTGAATCAAATATATTATTGGACCAACTCTCCACCGAGATCCAAGAGATTATAGATGAGGCCAATCTGCGATTTAATGATCTCCGGATAAATCAGTTGGTTTGGAAACCAGATGACAATGTTTGGGGCATAAATGAGGTACTGGAGCATGTGAATCTATTTGGAAGGTATTATCTGGTGGAGATCCAAAACAAATTGGACCAAGCCAATTCTTCTGAAAAAGTAAATGACCCATTATTCAGATCGGGTTTTTGGGGTAATTTGATCACTAAGTCAATGGGACTGAATAAAAACCAAAATGTGAAAATAAAAATGAAAACCGGTAAGGGATATGATCCCTCCATAGATCAGATTATGAATAATGAGGTTTTCAAAGAATTTATCAGCCAACATGGGCAACTTTTAAACTTGCTGGATTCAGCCAGAATGGTAAATCTAATAAAGATAAAAATCCCAATCCCCTTTTTTAAAATATTGAAACTTCGTTTGGGAGATTGTTTTGCATTCATGGTGGCTCACAATAAAAGGCATCTGGTTCAGGCCAAAAGGGTAATAAAATTTCCTGGATTTCCTAATTAATGGTTATGAAGAGCCTCACCGTCAGATTATCATTTGTGTTTTTTTTGAGCTTAACTTTGACCGCCAGGGCAGAGAAAATCATACTTTCACCAAATGCCCAAATAAGTTTATTGACTTTAGGTCCAGACCAGGGAGAATTGTTTTCGGCCTTTTGGCATAGTGCAATACGAGTATATGATGGGGAAATAAAGTTCGACTCGGTTT
>JAPUIM010000327.1 GCA_027297025.1 Bacteroidota bacterium
GAAAATTTACTTGGATATTCGTCACCTTTTTGTTCTTCCATTTTAGGATAATCAAGCGATCTGCCATCCACTCTAGGGGGAGTACCGGTTTTCATCCTTCCTGCCTCAAATTCCAATGAAACCAGTTGTTCAGTTATACCGGTGGCTGCCTTTTCGGCAGTCCTTCCACCCCCGAATTGCTTTTCACCAATATGAATAATACCATTTAAAAAAGTACCATTGGTAAGTATTACTGATTTGCAAGGTATTTCAAGACCCATACCCGTCTTAACTCCAACTACCGCTCCTCTCTTCAGAATAAGTCCAGTTACCATTTCCTGCCAAAAATCAATATTATGATTGGCTTCCAGAGCTAATCGCCATTCAGCAGAAAACAACATTCGGTCATTTTGTGACCGAGGACTCCACATGGCGGGGCCCTTTGATTTGTTTAGCATACGGAATTGGATCATAGATTTATCGGAGATTATTCCAGACATACCACCCAAAGCGTCTATTTCACGAACAATTTGGCCTTTGGCAACTCCTCCCATGGCAGGATTACAGGACATTTGGGCGATGGTGGCCATGTTCATGGTTACCAATAGGACCTTTGATCCCATGGTGGCAGCTGCATGGGCAGCTTCACAACCGGCATGACCCGCTCCTACAACTATGATATCGTACTGCTTAAACATATTTATTCAATATCCGGTTAAGTTATGTTTCACGTGGAACCTTTTCGTGCCTACCTTGCACAGAGATCTTAAAAGGAAGATTTAAAAATCGTCAATCTTTACATGTTTCACGTGAAACATTAAAATTTTAGCAAAGATAAGTAAGCTTCCTCTTTTTTTCTCATTTCTTCTTTCTGTGATTCTCCACTGTCCGGGTAACCTATAAGGTGTAATACTCCATGGACCATAACCCTATAAAGTTCTATATCCATTAAAGAATTATACAGGGGGGCATTTTCTTTCACCCTATCTACACTAATGTAAATATCCCCGCCTATTTCAGATGAAACCTCTGATTGATCAAAGGTTAAAATGTCTGTAAGGGTGTCATGATCCCGGTATTTTAGGTTTAATTGCAGCAAGTATTTATCGCTGCAAAAGATAAAGTTGAGGGCGCCAATTTTTTTATTTTCATTTTTGGCAACTTCAACAATCCATCCTTTTAGAACTTCGGGGTTATTTAGTTTGAAATTGGTTTGTTCATTGAAAAAGAGGATTTCATTCATGTTTAAAAAAAATAGAAACACAACTCAACCACTTTTCCATTTTCTTTGAAATTTACCTCGTCGGAAAGATTTTTCATCAAAAATATACCACGACCGCCTGGCTTGTCTAGATTTTCCGGGGCCGTAGGATCGGGTAGGTTGTTATAATCAAATCCATTTCCCTCATCTCTGATTATAAATTTGATTTGATCGGTTTGGAGTTGCAAACTAAGAGAGACGTTCTTGCTCTTGTTATTATTGTTACCGTGGCGGATGGCATTGTTCACTGATTCAGTCACGGCCACCATAATATTCCCGTAAATATCGTCGTTCAAACTAAATTTCTCCTTGGCATTATCAATAAAGCTTTCAATGATCCGGATGTTTTCGGAGAGGGAAGGAATGCTTATATTAATACTGTCCATGCCTCAAATATAATATTTATTTGCTGTTGATGCGTTGAAAGTAATCATTTACCTCTTTTTTGTAATAGGGGTTTAATTTAACCGGGACGGTCTTCAAAAGCTCAATTTCTTCTTCTTTGGTCTTTATATATTCTTCGAACTCTTTGGGGATTTGTCTTTGGTATTGTTTGGCTTTTTCAGCTTCCCGCTCATCATCTAATTCACGTTCCCTAAGTGCATCTTCCGCTTCTAATAACCTGGTAAGTATTTCTTTCTGACGTTTGATGGTTTCGGTGGTAATATTTTTATTTACCAGGTCCTTTTCCGTTTCTTCCATCTTATCGATTATTTTATCCAATCCTCCTTCCCCACCGTACTCACCTTTTGATTTTTGATTGATTTCTTCCAGTAGCTGACGCAATTGCTCTTGTTCTGCCGCTAACTTGGCCAACGCTTCGGATAAAGGCCTGCCGGTCTTACCACTTTTCTTTAATTCTTCAATTTTTTGATTGAGTTGTTGCTGTAGTTCGGCCATGGATGGCGCTTTATGTTTGTTGGGTTTCCCCTTTTTAGTGGGCCTGCCCATGGCATCTGCCATTTGCATCTGCATTTGCTGCAAGACATCATCCAAAAGAATGGCCAAATTGTTGATAGAAGTCATTGAGAATTGTTGCTCGCTGGTGGCAATGGCTTTTTTCCGTTCCTTTATTGCTTCCAAACTGCTGTTGATGCTTTCATTCATTGCTCCAACCTCCCGGGTAATAAATGATTGGATTTGAAAAACCCGGTTAGCCAGGGACAATAGGCTATCCTCAATTATTTTGGAGTCATCTTTGAGTTTTAATTGTTTTTGGGAAAGTTCTATAAATCTAGGATCACTTTGATTTACTTTTCGGAATTCCTTCATCAATGATTCCTGGTCGAACGATAATTTTACCAGATTATCTACAATGTCCCTTAAGTGGTCTAGGTTCTCTTGCAACATGGTCATCTCCATACTCATTTGCATTTGTTGCAATTTTCGAGAAAGTTGTTTCATTCGATCTGAGGCATTCTTTTGTGATTGGGAGGCTTTTTTGCGTTTACCTCTTTCTAGCATTTCCTTACTTTTTTGCTGTTCCTGGTCTATGGCCTCCTGGTCGTCTGATGTATCCTGAACCGGTTGGGGGTGATCAAGATCCTGATTTAATTCCTGTAATTCATCCATCTCATTTTTCACATCTTCGAAATCTTGATTTAGTGTATCTTGTTTTTGCAAAAGGTCTTCTTCAGGAATATTTTTTTCCGAAGTTTCATGTGAAAGTTTTTCTTGTTCTTCCGCTACTTCATTCAACTCGTTGATAACTTCATCCAACTTATAGTCAAACTTCATTCTCTTGAATAGCTCAATAGCCCTTTCCAGCTCCTTCTCAAGGTTGTTTTCTTTGTTCTTAAGATTTTGCAGTACGTCTTGAATGTCCTGCAAACTGTTCTGCTCCTCTAATAATTTTTGCAATTCATCATACAGTTTCTTGGTTTCCTCATCCAGGAGTTCATCCATTAAGCTTTGCAGCTGTTTGACTTTTTCCTTGATCTTATCATTCTGTTGATTGAATCGTTCTCTCTTTTGGCTGTTGGATAAATTTTCATTTTGTAATTTTTGGATTTCCTTTTCAAGTTCCTCTCGTTCTTTCAGTAATTCCTGTAGCAGTTTTTCATCCTGCCAGTTCAAATCTTTTTTTCCTCTTAGCCGTTGTTCAATCTCTTCAATTCTATCGCTTTGTTTTTGGGCTTCCTCACTGGTTTTATCTATTTGATTCTGAGTGTTACCCGAAGATTTCGATAACTCCTTTTTCACCTCTTCCCTTGACGGAATTTTATAGGCATATTCTGCAGTCTTCACAGATTTACGGCCATTGATCTCATCATTATCCCACACTTGTAAGTAATATTTTAATCGGTCCCCTTGTTGGAGCTTTAGCCCTTCCAAATCCCATTGATAATAATAACTTTGGTTATTCAGCTTAGTGTCGAATGGAATGATCACAGATTCAAACTTTTGAGATACAGGCAGATTTGATCTTTGTACTTGATAATACAATTGAAGTCTGGTCAACCCATAATCGTCCCAAATATTTCCTCCCAGAATGATATACTTAAACAGCGTGGTGTCTCGATATTGATCTAGTTTTATTTTGGGAAATTGATCCTTTATAACAGTAAGTCGATAGCTGATTTGATCCTTATTGACACTATGCTGATTTTCCAATTTCAAACCATAACTTTCATCTCTAAACATTCTTTTTTCGTATTCAAATATCTGATTATCAGACTCTTGCAAAATTATATCGCTACTATCGTTTGAAAACGAAATGCTTACTTTTTCTGATTTAAACGTATTGAATTGCCATCGAACGTGGGTACCTTCGGGAATTTGAAGATTGCCTACATTTTCAAACCTTTGGTTTTCTTTTTTCAAATATCTGGGATATTTCATAAATACATTAAATCCCTTGAGATTTGGGCGGTCAACCACCTGAATTAAGTAGGTAATGGATCTAAAACCAGCGGCTTCCAGATAAAATGATAAGTCGGATTGGATCTTTTCGAAATGTGATTCCCATTGAGTATTTGATCCTTTCTGCAACTTAATTCTTCGACTGTTTTTTACCATGTATAGATTTTCCGGCAATGCGTTTCCCTCTAGACTTACTTTCAGCGTATAATCCTCATTTTTATAAGCCAACAATCTTTCTTTTTGAACGATGAATTGGAAAGGAGCCTCAGGGACAAATTCTTCGGTGAAATGTATTATGCGGTTACTGCTTTCACTGAGTAACTGAGGAATGAATACTAATATAGCGACCATAAAACTTACCGGTACAACAAGGTATTTGAGGTACCTTTTATTTTCACTAAAATCAATTGCTTGGGTAAATGGTACCAGTGCGATTTGCTTGCTCTTTTGCAATATGCTGGCAATTATTAGATCACTGTCTTGCTGCGACAACAGTTGTAACTGTAAGGTATTCAGTAGTTTATCATTAACCTCTGGAAAATAATGACCAATCTGACGAGCTGCTTCCTGATTACTTATTTGTCTGCGATTATCAAATAATCTATAAGTGGGATTGATAACCCAATGATAAATAATCCAGATAAAAGTTATTGCGATGGAGAAAAAAAGAAAAGTACGGAAGGCCGAGGTAAATCTAAATGAATATTCCAGATAATTGGCCAACAAAAAAAAAGTCAAAATCAGGGAAAGGGAAATAATAACTCCTTTAATTAGGAGATTTAGGTAATACTTCTGTTTGTAAACCCTTAATTTTTGAATTAAAACATTATTTGTGTTTTCGGACATATTTTCAAAACGACTTCTTAGTTCTAACTATTATCCATTATAATCAGTATCAAACTCACCATCTTATCTGAGTAAAATTATCAATCACATTAAGAATCCAAGCCATATTCGTTCCGGAAATATTCCAATACATGCATTTTTAAGAATTTCTCCTGCTCAAGTAAATCAAAATGGGGTAATTTCTTTCTCAGTTTCCAATGAGGCCATCCATCCTCATCCAATCCTTGCAAATCGTAATATCCCGAATAACTTAACACCCTGCAAATAGCGATATGCATGAGATCTTGTTTATCTTCCTTTGTAAAACTCTTAACACCCAGACCTAATTCCTGCACCCCGATTAGAAATAATACGCTATTTAGATCACTAGGTTTTTTGCCAATTGTTTTTCCAAGATTTTGAATTAACAATTGCCAATCACTTTCCTGTGTCAAATCCTTTTTAAATACCATTCAACTAGTCAAACAAATATCCAGGTAGAATTTATAGTGATAAATTTACCGTTTAATCCGCAAGTTTTTATCTTTTGGGTTGAATTAGCTTTACCGAACCTATGCTGAAAGATTTCTTTTCCCTGCTATTTCCCAGATATTGCTTATCATGTGATGGTCCTTTAGTTAGTGAAGAAGAAACAATATGTACCAATTGCATTTATGAGCTGCCTAAGACCAACTATCATTTGGAACCCAATAATCCAGTGATGGGGAAATTTTATGGATTAATAAAGATCAAACATGCCTTTGCCTATTTGAAATTTGTCAAAAATGGCAAAGTTCAGAAGTTGCTGCACCAATTAAAATATGGCAACCACCCTGAGATCGCTCTTCTGTTTGGTAGGTGGTTTGGTCAGGAGCTCAAGGATCAACATTTCCACCAGGAAATTGATCTTATCATCCCTATTCCACTACACCGTTCACGATTGCGTCAACGAGGTTATAACCAAAGTGACCCCTTTGCTCAAGGACTTTCTGAAATATTGGGAATTCCCTGGGATGCTGAAGTACTACAGCGAGTGATTAAAAGTCAGACCCAAACCCTCAAAGGGAGAGAAGAAAGATGGCGTAACGTCAGCAATATTTTCAATATAAATAAACCCAACCAGGTTCAGGGTAAAAAATTGTTATTGGTAGATGATGTAATTACCACTGGATCTACTTTGGAATCTTGCGGTAATACATTGTATCAAGGTGAATGCCAGGAACTAAGTGTCTGCACTATAGCCGTATCTCAATAAAAAAGCCCCCCAATATGAGGAGCTTTTAAAATTGCCTTTACAAGGTTTTGTTAATTTAGTAATTGGATCCGGCCCTAATCATGGCGCATCGGAAGCCGATGGTTGCAGTTGATGAATCTTGTTCCAGGAATCTTCGAGTACCGGGAGACACCCAGTAGGCCATGTCATTCCAGGAAGCGCCCTTGTATACTCTAATGTCATCTGTGATCAAGGAATTAAAGCTTTGAGGATGCATGAATATATTGTCATATCCACCCTCAGCAGCATTATCTTTATCGGCTGCTTGATCCAAGAATCCATCTCTGCGTATAGGGTTTAGATCTTCCATATCTTGGAATGATAAAGGTCGATAAACATCTTGTACCCATTCGCTGACATTGCCACCGATGTTATAAAGGCCAAAATCATTGGGCGGATATTCATATACATAAGACGTGATCATAGCCCCGTCGTTCAGCTTACCTGCTATACCGGCATAATCTCCCCTGCCTCTTCTGAAGTTGGCTAAGAAATATCCCATTTGTTTACCGTAAGGATTTCTCAAAGAATGACCATCCCATGGATAGAGCCGTTTATGAAGCTGTACTTCATCCAAATAAGTTGTTCCAATCAAAGCTTGGGCAGCATATTCCCATTCCGCTTCAGTAGGCAACCGATAATCAGGGAGCACTACACCTGTCTCCAAAGGGATCCTTCCTCCACCGGATTCAGCCGCGTCAAACTCTTCCAAGCCAGCATCCTGAGCCAATTTGTAGTTTACTACTGCTGTACGCCACTGGCAATAATCCGTTGCCTGCAACCAACTGATCCCAACAACGGGAAAATACCTGAATCCAGGATAGCGCAGATAATGGTCTACATACGGATCATTAAAAGCCAGGTCCTTAGCCCAAACTGTAGTATCGGGTAAGGCGGTATCATAAAATTCTTTAGAGGAGTCTAGCTTTACATAAAACAAATATTCCAGCCAGTTGATATTGGCCACTTCAGTCTCATCCATATAAAAAGAAGCTACTGTCACCGTCCTTTCTATGTTGTCTCTTTTCTTGAAGATATCCTCTTCAAAGGACCCCAATACCGTCCGACCACCTTCAATGAATACCAGATTAGGACCATCCGGTTGACCACCGAATTCATTTACTTGAAACCCATCATCTTCATTATAAGCCAATCCCGTGGTAGTACTGATACCCCCTGGATTTGCACTGGTGGGTTGTCCACTGCCTCCACCTCCTATAAGAAAACAGCTATTTAAAACCAGTGCAGTACTTAGAATAAAAGTGGTTCCTATTGTTAAACGCACAATCTTGTTCATATCCTATTTTTTTATCGGAAAGCTAAAACTAATAACATTTATAATTATATCAAAAGATGCCAAAGAGTAAATTAATACAAATAAAACTAATTAGAATCAATTTTTCCTAAACCTAATTATAATTTAAAATGTTGTAATATGAAAAAATTAAGCAGTACTCGCAAAATATATAATGGGTCGAGCAGCCTTATTATAAAGTCATTTTGAAAAATATATTGTGGTGCTCAACTACTTTTTTTACAAAATTGGATGCCGGTAT
>JAPUIM010000328.1 GCA_027297025.1 Bacteroidota bacterium
CAATAACATCGGCCCAATATCCTTGTTTCAGCTGGCCTATTTTCCACCTGTCCCCCATCATCCGGGCGTTAATGGAAGTGGCCGACCGAAGGACATCCATTGGCTTCATACCATAGTCCACCATCAATTCCAATTCCCGCACATTATCGCCATGGGGATATACACCCACATCCCCTCCCGCACATAGGGTCACTCCGGTTTTTATGGCATTGGAAAAGGTTTGCTTTTTCAATTGAATGATCTCGGGGTCTGGGTCTTTTTCTTTGTCCCAGCCATAAAAATATTGCCAGATAGCATCCACCGCTCCTAAGGTGGGGCATAAGGTTACATTGTTTTGTTTCATTAATTGTAACACTTCCGGAGTAGCGCCGTCGCCATGCTCAATTGATATTACTCCTGCTTTTACTGCCCGTGTGATAGCTTCGGGGGTTACCGCATGAGCAGCCACTTCACGCCCACTACTTTTTGCTGTTTCCACAATTAATTTCAATTCTTCCAATGAAAAAGTAGGCCGGGCCTCCCCTTCCGGTCCCCACCGATAATCGGCATATACCTTGATGAAATCTGCCCCTTTGCCTATCTGATCACGCACTACCTTTACCAAATTCTGTGCATCCGCGGGTTCGGCCCCCAGGGGCACATCATAATCTGGCCTGAAACCTTTGGGCCCATAACTACCGGTGGCTACAATAGCCCGGGTACAGATCATCATTCTTGGTCCTGGGATAATACCTTCCTCTATCGCCAGTTTGATCCCCACATCAGCATATCCGGCGCCTTCCGTACCCAGATCTCTAATACTAGTAAATCCGGCCATCAGGGTTTTTTCGGCATGCACCGTGGCACGGGCCACCCGTAAAGCTTCCGATTCTTTTAAAACCTGGTCGTTCCAAGGGGTTTGATTATAGGGATACAATAAAAGATGGGCATGACCTTCGATCAATCCCGGCAACACCGTCATTCCCGGCAGTTCCATGATCTCTGTACCTTCCGGGATCTTCAACCCCCCGCTTTTTCCAACATCCTCGATCTCTTCACCCTTGATCAATACCACCCAATCTTCATGCATCTCTTCCCCATCAAATACCCGGTCTGGTTTTAGCAATATGGATTTTCCTTCTTCGGTTTGGGCCAATGGGATAAAGCTTGTTAAAAATAAATAAGTGGCTAATAAGAATGATCTCATGTGTGAAATATTGATCCGGACAATATGCCAAGATTTGCCTTATATTCCAACACATTCAACGCAGGTCAGAATTACCTTATTCTTGCCTTAGTGAGAATATTATGGGGTCTATTGTATAAAAAAGAGTGAAGATGGGGCAATATCAAGCTACTGTAAGCTTGCTAGTAAATAGGGAAATGATTTTCTGCCTTACTTGCTTACTAAGGAGAATTGCATTGTCGGAGCTATAACTTTCGTTTCTTATTGGAGATCCAATAACCAATCTTGCTGCTCCCGGATTGGTCCGAAAACTCCGGCCAGACCAAATTTTGTCAGTTCCTTCCAGTGCTACAGGTATAATGTCTGAGCCGGATTTCAAGGCCAGCTGAAAGGCCCCCTTTTTAAAATTCCCCACTTCTCCATCCACACTCCTGGAACCTTCTGGAAATATCAATACATTCCTTCCCTGTTTGATAAGGTATGCAGCCTTATCGATACTTTTACGAGCCTTATTCTTATTTTTTCGGTCCACAAAAATCATCCCGGTAGCCATCATGAACCATCCCAGGAACGGTACTTTTTTAAGCTGTTTTTTGGCCATGAAATGGAGGTTTACTGGCAGGGCACTAAACAAACAGGGTATGTCTAAATAGGAAAGATGATTTGAAACAAATATGATGGGTCGTTTCTTATCGATATGATGGACTCCTGAGATTTCCAGTTTTACCCCATAAAACCATAAGATACCCGGCGCCCAAATGGTCCGGGCCATAATCAGGGGCACTTTCCGGTTGAATAACAGGACCATTAATATCAGGGAAGTGGAAATACACAAGATAGACCACAACAACACCGAAATATGCCTAGCCCAGGAAGCCATAAAAAAATTTATTGTTGTCTCCGCAAGGCAGCCAATACTTTGGCTTCCGCTTTGTTCTTTGAGTACTTAATATGGTCCGGTACCGGGCGAAGGTCCCATACCAAGCCCATCCAGGAAAGTAATTTTAGAATATAAAATGTGATATCAATTTCCCACCAAAAAAAGCCTTGTCTTACCGACGATTGGTAATAGTGATGATTGTTATGCCAGCCCTCACCCATGGTCACCAATGCCAGCATCATACTATTTTTGGATTCATCCTGGCTATCATAACGGGGCTTTCCTATCATGTGCATCAGGGAGTTGATAGAAAAAGTACCATGAAATAAAATTGCCGTGCTCAGAAAAAAGCCTATAAATAGCGTTGACCAACCGTATAAATGTATTGTAGCCAGGCTTCCTCCATTCACCCAGCCGCCAATCACAAAAACCAGCAACATCAAAACAACGGGAGGTATCAAATGTTTATTATTCAACCACACCAGTTCAGGATATTTAGTAAAATCCTTTATCAGGTCGAACCGGGTTTTTTTATAATCCGGGCCAATGATCCAGCCTACATGCGAATACCAGAATCCATATATTTTGGACGAATGAGGATCATCTGGTTCGTCACTGTGTTTATGGTGTTCCCGGTGATGGGCAGCCCACCACAAAACACCCTTTTGCAACGAGGTTTGGGCCATAAATGCCAAAAAGAATTGAAAGAACCTCGAGGTCTTGAAAGTGCGGTGAGAAAAATAGCGATGGTAGCCACCTGTAATAAAAAACATACTGAAAAAATACAGGAATATGCTAACGAACCAGTCAAATGCAGTTACTCCTTTCCAAAGGACCATTATCGG
>JAPUIM010000329.1 GCA_027297025.1 Bacteroidota bacterium
TTCCTGGATTAGATAAAGCTTATTTTTTAGTGAATCGGGAAAGTTAGGATCATTCAAAAAAAACATCTATAGGCTTCGCTTGTCTAATCACTTCCCACTGGCCACCAGCTTGCTCCAGACCATAAATAATCAATTGATGATGCCATAAGCCCAGGAATAACAGGGCTCCCAAAAGAATAACATATATCTTTTTTTTGGTCAATTTGATGTCATTTGTATAACAATATTAGTGAAAACCGTTACCAGCTCTTTTGAATGCTTGACCGAAGTTCCTCATTTTTATTTCCAGTCTTTCAAGCTTTAATCAATGCTCTTTTTATTCTTGATAATTGTGGGCTTAAATAGTAACTTCACCAATCTAATCCCAAACCGAATTTAAATCGCAAAATATTCAAAAATGAGCGAAAAATCTGAAAAACTTATAGCCCTTCAACTCACCATAGATAAGCTCGAAAAGACCTATGGAAAGGGAACCGTGATGAAATTGAGTGACAATAAAGTACAGGAGATTCCCGCAATTTCTACCGGCTCCATTGGATTGGATATCGCTCTGGGTATTGGTGGGATTCCCCGAGGCAGGGTAATTGAAGTGTATGGGCCAGAGGCTTCCGGTAAAACCACGCTAACACTTCATTGTATTGCTGAGGCCCAAAAAGCCGGTGGATTGGCCGCTTTTATAGATGCCGAGCACGCGTTCGATAAGGCATATGCTGAAAACCTAGGTATTGACACCGAAAATCTATTGATCTCCCAACCCGATAATGGAGAACAGGCATTGGAAATTACCGACCACTTGATCAGGTCGGGAGCCCTTGATATTATCGTAATTGATTCTGTTGCCGCCCTGGTACCTAGAGCAGAATTGGAAGGTGAAATGGGAGACAGCAAGATGGGTCTTCAAGCTCGATTAATGTCTCAGGCATTAAGAAAGCTTACCGGAACAATTAGTAAGACGGGATGTTCCTGCGTATTTATAAACCAGCTGAGGGAAAAAATCGGCGTTATGTTTGGAAATCCCGAAACCACCACTGGCGGTAATGCATTAAAATTTTATTCCTCGGTGAGACTAGACATCCGTAGAATTGGTCAAATCAAAGAATCTGCTGACAATATCACCGGTAATAGAACTCGGGTGAAAGTGGTAAAAAATAAGGTAGCCCCTCCGTTTAAAGTAGTAGAATTTGATATTATTTATGGCGAAGGCATCTCAAAAGTTGGAGAGATTATCGACTTGGGAGTTGAATTAAATATTCTCAATAAGGCCGGTTCCTGGTTTGCCTATAAAGGCAACAAATTAGGACAAGGAAGGGACGCAGTAAGAAGTTTGCTGTTGGACAACCCCGAATTGATGGATGAACTGGAGACTAAAATCAAGTCCAAAATAAAGGGGGAGGATGTGGAGGAACCTGTGCCCGCACAAGAGTGATGCATTGAATAAATCTGAATTTTTAAGGGGTATTGTTACACTCCTTTTTAGGGGATTACTTAGACCTTATGGCAACTACCGGATCCATCCTGGAGGCCATCCATGCGGGAATGATGCCCGAAGCCACACCCACCAATACCGAAACACCAAGTCCAGTGGCCAAATTCCCGAATGTAAGATCCAATTCCAGATCTCCCAAGGAAAAGAATGTCAGTCCATAAACCATGGTAATTCCCAAACTACCCCCAAAAAGTGATAAAAATACTGCTTCAAATAAAAACTCCATCAAAATAAAATAATTTTTAGCGCCCAATGATTTTTGAATTCCAATGATGGGCGTTCTTTCTTTCACTGAGACAAACATGATATTCGCTATACCAAAACCCCCTACCAAAATTGAAAAACTACCAATCACCCAGCCTGCAATGCCGATCACATTAAATGTAGATCCTATAGCCCTGGCGATAGCTTCCGGTCGGTTTAAGGCAAAGTTTTCCTCTTGTTTAGGTTTAAGACCCCTGATTGTGCGCATCAACCCTTTTATTTCACCCTCTACTCGCTGCAGATCTTGGTCATCCTCTCTACCCTTCACGGCTATGGTTGATCCTATTCCGTAGGTACCCCGGGTATAATATAATTTCTTGAATTGTTCAAAAGGAATTAGACAATTTTCATCATTACTTACAATGCCAATAAAACTTTCCCCTTCTTCCCGCATTACCCCAATGACAATAAAATCCATTCCTTTGATTTTCATCCTTCCCCCAATTGCCGGGGAGTTGGAAAATAACTGCCGGGCAACAACATGTCCAATAATGACTACGCTTTTCCCATTTTGTATTTCCTGCCGCGAAAAATACCTGCCTTGTTCAATCGGCACTTCATATACCTTGTTATAGTTTGCCGCTACTCCCATCAACAAAGCACCTCCAAAACTATTGTTCTCTTTTTTGAGTTGGACATTGCTACGTCGAGCTGAAATAGTAATAGCGCTATGTGATGAAAGATTTTCGGACAAAAACTGGTATTC
Organism: Bacteroidota bacterium; assembly: GCA_027297025.1. GTDB lineage: Bacteria > Bacteroidota > Bacteroidia > Cytophagales > Cyclobacteriaceae > JAPUIM01. Next base: position 2,457 of record JAPUIM010000329.1, read on the forward strand.
CTTGTGTGAGGTCTGGGGGCGATTCAGGTATTTCCACCAAGGGTATTCTCCTTCAAAACCGTAAGGCCATTTTTCTACGTTTATTACCCGCTCACCCAAGAATGAAAAGCTCTCTTTTAAACTTCTCTCCAAAGAATCTACAATGGTGAAAACTGCAATAATAGCAAAAATTCCTACCGTAACCCCTAATAATGAAAGAACTGTGCGCATGAGATTTCCCTTTAGGGCGCCCAAGGCAAACCCAAAACTTTCCAATATGAGTCGGATAGTTTTGACTAATTTTTGAAATCTGTAGGGGAACACTGGCTACTTGGTAACAATTATTAAACTTATCTCAATTTATTTAACAAATAAATGAACTAATGGTTACATTTGCACACTTCAACTTTGGCACCTTATTTAATACCATAATATTAAATAAAGTATGAAATTATCTGAATTTAAGTTCGACCTACCTGCCGAACTTTTATCATTGTATCCCACCGAAAATAGAGACGAATCCCGGTTAATGGTTATTCACAAAAGTGATGGCAAGATAGAACACCGGATTTTTAAGGATATGATCGAGTACCTGGAAGAAGGTGACGTTTTGGTCACCAATGATACCAAAGTATTTCCAGCCAGGCTCTATGGCAATAAAGAAAAAACCGGAGCTGAAATCGAGGTTTTTTTGCTGAGGGAACTAAATGCTGAAATGTTTTTGTGGGATGTAATGGTAGATCCGGCCAGAAAAATAAGAGTAGGCAACAAGTTGTATTTTGGTGATGGCGATTTGGTGGCAGAAGTCATAGACAATACCACTTCCAGAGGCCGTACCATCCGCTTTCTATATGATGGTACCGATGAGGAATTTTACAAGACCATCGACACCTTGGGTGAGACACCACTCCCCAAGTACATTAATAGGCCAGCTGAGCCGGATGACAAGGAAAGATATCAGACCATTTATGCGAAAAATACCGGTGCGGTAGCGGCTCCTGTAGCAGGTTTACATTTCACCAAACAATTGATGAAAAGACTGGAGATAAAAGGGGTGGACATCTCCCCTATCACTCTTCATATTGGTATGGGAACTTTTCGGGCAGTAGATGTGGAAGATCTCACCAAACATAAAATGGACTCTGAAAATTTCCGCGTTACACAAGCTACTGTGGAAATCGTTAATAATGTGATCGATTACAAAAAAAGGGTTTGCGCAGTAGGAACAACTTCCATGAGGGCCTTAGAGTCTTCGGTATCTGCAGCGGGAAGGTTAAAAGCCAACCAAGGTTGGACCGATAAGTTTATTTTCCCACCCTTTGAGTTTAAAATTTGCAGTGGCCTGATCACCAAGTTCCATAT
>JAPUIM010000033.1 GCA_027297025.1 Bacteroidota bacterium
AATACAGATATGCTAATTTCCCCGGCGTGTGATCTTAAAAGTGACTCTACGATTAAGTTTTTTTCCTTCCTCTGTGAAGTTATCAGCTATGGGCATATATTCACCATATCCCTTGGTATCTATTCGAACCAAAGGGACACCTTTATTTACCAGGTACTGTTTCACCGCTTCCGCGCGTAGCTGTGACAATATGTTGTTATAGTCTTCAGTATTGGTGTTGTCAGTATGTCCTTCAATCAGAATGAGAATTGACGGATCGCTGGTAAGGAAATCATATAACTGGTTAAGTTCCATATAGGATTGAGGTTGCAGAATATACTCATCTGATTCAAAGTAAACATTTCGCAAAACGAAAGGTTGGTTGATATCCAACTGACCAAAATATTTATGTAAATCATATTCTTTTTCTTTTTGCTTCAGCTCCGGCACTTTTTTGGCAATATCTGTACGCGGAGGACGATCATACAAACCCAAAACCTTTACATCATCGATATAATAATAAGCATCGTTATGAATATTTGGATTGCCATAGTTATAGGATACTTGCTGTTTTACTACTTGCTTTCTTTTTGTAAAATTTCCGATAGTAAGGTACACTTCACCCCCGGAGGCTTTAAAAGTAACAGCCAGCCTTTCCCATTGGAAATTATTAGCTTGTATATGATTTGCTTGGCTTTCTACCTGGGGTTTGTATTTTAGAAACCTTTGTTTCTTCATTGCGGTCTTCACATCACTTCTGCTATTCCTGGAGTAGTATGCGCTTTTTATGGACTCAAAAGGGTCTTCTTTGGTGAATAACATCCCCATATTACCTATGGCCAAAGTCCTGTTCTCGGCCAAGCTCAAATACATTTCAGCATAATACAGACTATCTTTTTTCAAAGGCTGTTTTAACACTATTTGAATGAATTCCCGATAATAGGGATAGTCTTCGGAGTAGGCGATCAGGCCGGCATAAGCTTGTCCAGAATGTGGCGTTTGCTCACCTAAATAGTTTTCCGGTATGCCAGCTAGTTCATTGGAGGCATTTGAATGAAAATAATCCCCAGGTACTGGTCCGGAATCGGTGGAAAAACTGACCCATGGATGGGCCAGGTATAGTTGGCTGATTCCGGAAGGTGGGTAGGTAAAGTTCTCGAAACTGGAATTTGGTACCAGATTTTGTTGAGCGTTGATACCCGTACAGAGCACCATGAAATGGCAAGTGAGAACCAGCCAGCAGACCATTGTATGATTAGCCATTGCCTTTGAATATAATAAAAATAACCCATTTTTGGTAGTAGACTAAGATCCATGTCTGGATCAGTGATTATTGTTTAGTGGCATTAACTGAAGCAATTAGCGGCTTGACTAGTTTATCCAAATCGGACTTATCGTTGAACACATTCACCGAAACTCGAATGGCACTTCCTCTTATTGAAACGTATACTTTGGTTGCTTCCAATGAGGAACGCAGAAATTTGAGATCATCTAATTTTGGGTGTTTGATTCCCCATAAATGATTAGCCCTATGGGGTTCGTTCTCAACATGAAAACCTTTGTTCTTCAATTTGTTGATAGCCTCATTAGACAATGATTGGCAGTAGTTTTGTATTTGCACAGGATTCCATTCGGCTAATTTAGTTAGTGCGGCCAACATCATAGGCACTAGGATAAAATTACTGTGCTCACCTACCTCATATCTCAAAGACAGTGGCTGATATTGATCCTGGTAGTTTACCAGCTTGGCAAAATCATGGCTTTCTTTGCGGTTGATCCAGCTTTCCTCCAGGGGTTTACCATTATCAAATTGAGTGCCATAATAGGCCAGACCAATGGAATAAGGGCCTAAAAGCCATTTGTAACCTGCACATACCAATACATCGGGTTGAATCTCCTGAAGATCAAAAGGATAGGCCCCTACCGATTGGGTTCCATCAACAATCAATAAACTATTGGTCTCAATGGTCCTTTTTCTTATCGAAGATAAATCAAATAAAGTACCATCTGCCCAATGGGTTTGACTTATCGCTACTACTTTGGTTTGTTGGTTAATAGCTTCTAGTAATTTTTGGTTCCAGACCTCACCACGGTTCGATAAATCCTGAGGAGGATGTATAGTATTCAAGGTGGCTCCACTTTCCTCGCATAGTTTTATCCAAGGGTATACATTGCTGGGAAATTGTTCGCTGGTGATGATGACATTTTCTCCTTTTCCAATCTTTATGTTTTTGATCGCATTGGCGATACCATAGGAAACTGAAGGAATAATTACAATACGTTTTGGTTCTCGACAATTTATAAGATGGGAAAAAACCTTTCTCAATTCCTCTGCCGGTTCAAAAAAATCTTTTTCATAAATATTAAAGGGCAGGCGTTTCCGTTTGATACCTTCAATACCCGCTTTTTCCGCCACTTTTAACCCCGGCGCCATATATGCGCAATTGAGATATGTGACATCTTCTGGTAAAAAGAACTCCTCTTTTTGGCAAGTGATCATTTGTAATCGGGCAACCGGGCTGGTAAGAAGTTTGA
>JAPUIM010000330.1 GCA_027297025.1 Bacteroidota bacterium
GATGGGTACACCTTGGCGCATATTAGAGATAAATATGAGGAGTTGAAGAAAGATACCACCATACAAAAGTTTGCACAGTGGGTCAATGATTATTCCTTTAACCAGGATCCCCAAAAGCTTCAGGGCAGTGCGGGTTATGTATTGGATGACTGGGTCAATGGACAGTATATTAAACTAAGAAAAAAGCAAAATTGGTGGGGGAATGATATAGATGTTCCCTGGATAAAGGCGGAGCCGGAAATAATTAATTTTCAAATTATATCTGATAATAGAACCGCTTTAATTGCTTTGAAAAATTCCAAGATCGATATTTATGGATCAATTCCGGTTGATGATTTTTTAATATTAATGCAGGATAAAAATTTTGGATATAAATACAATTTGCACCATGTAGAATCTACTAAATTGGCATATTTAGGATTCAACAGCCGGTTACCAAAATTTGCTGATAAGAAAACTCGTCAGGCCTTGGCTCGGTTGATCAACTACAAAGAGATCATCAATGTAACCCAAGCAGGGATGGTAAAGCAAGCGGTTGGAATAATTCCACCTATCCACTTGGGATATAGTGACCCAAATATAATGCCATATGTTTTCGATCCCCTGAGAGCTAAACAACTCTTGCTGAAGGCAGGTTGGGAATTTGAGAATGGTAGATGGACAAAATATGAAAATGGAGAGATCCTGACTTTACATCTGAATCTTCAGTTTACCTCCGGAATAAATGACTATGAATCCATCGCCCTGGTGATCAAAGAGGCCTTTGAGAAAAATGGAATACCGGTAAATATTCAACCCACCGAATCTCGTTTATTAACTCAAAAATTAAAAAATCATCAAGTGGAAGTTTTCATCAGGTCCATGAGTATGACATTATTCTCGTTCGATTACAGATCATTGTTTCATACATCAGCCGCAGGATTAAATGGATTTAATTACACCGGATTTGGCAACGGGCATACCGATTCGTTGATCATAAGAACCAATCGATCTACCGATCCCAGGGAACGCCGGTCCTTGATAAAAGAATTCCAAGAAAACTTTCATCAACAAGCCACTTTTTTACCTTTGTTTTTTTATACCAATAACCTAGCCATACATAAGAGGTTGAGCAATCTGAGACTTACCCCTCTCTTTCCCGGTTATGATGTGACCTCTATGGTTTCAAGTGTTCAATAAGTATGTTTCTGTATTTAATCAAACGCATACTTCTGATCATCCCCACCGCTTTTATCATTGTTGTCCTGGCCTTCTTTTGGGGGGAACTGAGTAATAGTGACCAGGCCATGATGGATTTGGAAATGGATGAAAATATGCCCTATCGGGAAATTGACCCTCAGCGTTACCAACAAGCTTACCACCAACTTCGGGTCAAATACTTATTGGATTTCCCCCCTTTCTATTTTTCCCTAAAGGCGCTAAGCGAACCCGATACGCTTAATCGCATCTACCCGGTAATACATCGGGATTTCCTAAGACAGATGGCTTTGGAATATGGACGCTGGGATAATGTATCGGATTATTATCTGGCCCTGGTGGATTTGTGGAAAACCACCCAAATGAGTGCCTCTATAACACAAGTTTCAAAAGTGGAATCCATGTTCCAAATAACCCAACCAGGTTCTATCGAGAAAAATATCAATGAGTTGGCCACCTGGCAATTTCCATCTTTTTTTTCCGATCAATGGCAAATACAAGTTACATTACTTAGGGAAAAATTTGAATTGCTTTATTCCCAGCAAACCATTTGGTCATCCATGGTTCCGATAGTAAAATTCAACGGGCCCGATAATAAGTTTCATCGCTGGATGATACAATTATTGAGCGGTGATCTTGGCATCTCCCATCGTGATCGTGAACCGGTAATACAGAAGATCCTTAAGGCCCTGCCCATTACCCTGGGACTCACTTTCACTGCCATGTTATTAATATTTGCCATAGCCATTCCCTTAGGGGTCTTTCTATCAGGCAATTCTTATCCGGTAACCAGAAATACCTTGATGAACATGCTTTTAGGTATCGATGCCATCCCTCTATTTCTTTTGTCCTTGTTGTTGATCATTTTTTTTGCCGGCAACGATTTCTTTAATCTTTTTCCTGCTTTTGGTATTGGACCCAATATCAGTGCCTCATGGTGGGAAATCTTTAGCATCAGAATATATTACCTGTTTCTGCCACTGGCAGCATTAACCTTAGCCAGTATTCCGTTTATTGCCCGGCAATTACAAATAACCATGGAGCAGGTAAGGAAAAAGGACTTCATTACCACTGCCAGGGTAAAGGGAATGAAAGAAAGAGCTATCATATGGAGGCATGGATTTCCCAATGCCTTATTTCCCATGGTAACAATAATGGCAGATTTTTTACCAGGGACCATAGGGGGGGTGCTGGTCATAGAAGTTATTTTTTCAATTCATGGAATGGGTAAGTTAATGAGGGATTCGGTGTTGTCACAGGATTATCCGGTGATCCTGATCATCATATTACTGGTTGCCCTGGTCAAATTAATTGTCAATATTCTTGCCGATATAGCATATTACTGGATAGATCCCAGGGTCAGGTTTGGATAATAAGATTTTATATGCTGAAAAGAATTACACTTGGGTATTTAGTTTTCTTGCTGGTAATTTTTGCTTTAGCAGAATTTATAGCCAATGTAAATCCTATTATTGTTTATAACCAGGAAGAATGGCACTTTACACTCTTTTCAGGAATGGAAGAATCTATGGAGGCGGATTTTCGACTGGTTTTTACTCCTCTGCCATATTCCTCGCAAAATCAAGATTATTCCAACCTAAATCTAAAACCATTTTCAAGTCAAGGTCGACACTATCTAGGGACCGACCATTTGGGAAGGGATCTATTGGCTAATCTGATCTATGGGGGACGCACATCTCTGCTGGTGGGAGTCATTGCCATTGCCATCACCACTTTGGCGGGAGTACTACTAGGTGGCCTGGCTGGATTTTTAGGTGATAATGGAGTTAAATTGAGTGTGTCATTCAGTCTGGGAATGATTGTGGCTGTAATGCCTGCCTATTATTATGCAGTTTATTTGAGGCAGTTTACCATTAAAGAATCTTTTCTAACTTCTACCTGGGAGGCGGTTTACCAAATTACCATCAGTTTATTGGTTGCATTGATGTTTTTTGTTATTGGTTATTTGGCACATCTGGTGCTGAGAAAAGTAAAATATTTTAATCATAAGTTTTTTTTCCCCCTGGATTTATTGGTTTTAAAACTAATTGAAATATTTACCTCCATTCCCGGTTTATTTCTAATATTGGCCTTGGTGTCAGTTTTTAGACCATCACTGGTATTGTTTGCCTTTATTATCGCTATCACTTCCTGGACGGGATTGGCACGATTAATTAGGGCGGAGATGATTAAAATCAGGGGTCAAAGTTTTATAGAAGCCGCTCAAGCTCTGGGCTTAAAACCCTTGGTAATATTTTGGAGGCACGCTCTTCCCAACACTTTTGGATTGATTGTGGTATATTTTACTTTTGGTTTGTCAGCCACCATAGTTATTGAGTCCACATTATCTTTTATTGGGGCAGGGATACCCCCTGGGGTTACCAGTTGGGGAAAATTGTTGGCGGGATTTAGCTTTTCAAATTGGTGGCAGACACTTATCATAGCAATTGTAGTAATAGCCACCATTTTAGCCATACATTATTTGGGAAGAATTTTGGAGTCAAGATATAATCCTCAATCCAACTAGCCGATCATTTTTTATTTTTTAAATCTCCCCGTTTAATGGATTGGATAAATTGTGCCCAGGCAAAGGGATTGGTGAGAGCCATCCAGGGATCTTGCAAAGAATAGCGATTATGAAGTTGATAAAATTGCTGATTCATATAGAATTTATGATTCATGGCTGCATCCATGGGCATAGTCGCCAGCATTTGTGCCAATACTTCATCGCCCAGATAGGGGTCGTTTTGATAATCTTCAATGGGAAGATTTAGAGCTAAAATGGCTTCTTTAAATAATTCTTCGGTGGGGTATGGGAATATTTCAATGGTGGGCAGGTAGGTGGTATCGGAAAGCAATTCAACGATCATAGTGAGGTTGTCTCCTTGATCTCCTGGTATAATATAATGTTGTTTTTTATAACCCACTGCACTTACCAATACGCTATCATCCACCAATACCGGCATCGAAAAAAAACCATAAATGTTGGAAGTGGTTCCCCGCCCTGCCTTAGGGACATAAATATGTACTCCCGGTACTCCGGAGATACTGTCTTCACCCACGATAACCCCTGAAAATTGAATGATCCTCTTTTCCCCTTGGGCAGAAGCGTCTTGTATCCACAAAAAACATATGGAAAATAGAAGGAAGGTAGACAGGAATATTTTTGTTGGATTAGTCAAGGACTTGGTAAAAAGCTTTTTTTGATGAAATAAAATAAATAATTTGAGCTACTTGCGAAGATATTAATTTGATCAACAATTTATTGCATCCTAACGGATTTAAAGTCAGTTTGGATGTGACTATATTATATATAATGCGCTTAAAAAATTTTAGTTTATCCTTTGGAGCACAAATTTTCAAATCGTTTTCTGATGAGGCTCGGGTTCGGATTTTGAATTTACTTTTTCACCATCAGGAAATGTGCATCACAGATCTTGAGCATATATTGGATTTTACTCAAACCAAAACTTCCCGACATCTAACCTATCTTAAAAATGCTGGAATAGTCAACTCCAAAAAATTGGACCAATGGGTATACTATCATATAAAAGATGAAGCTTATGACATAGTTAATCAAATATTTGAGTACTTAAATAAGGACAACACCTTGATTCAGGACCTTAATACTTACGATGTGCTTTATTCAAATCGGGAATTGGCCAAAAACAAATTGGACAGTAAATGGAAATAGCACCATACAAAAATTTGAGACCCTATCGACATATATTCTTCGATTTGGATCATACTTTATGGGATTATGAAGTCAACTCTCGTGAGGTATTGTTGGAGCTTTACACCCACTACGATCTGAAGATATTGGGGGGATTTACAGATAAGATGTTTGTCAGGGCCTTCAAAGACATCAATGATCAACTTTGGGATCAATATAACCATGGAAAAATTGATAGTAATTCACTGAGGGATAAAAGATTTATGCTAATTCTTGCAAGTCTTGGAGCATCACACCTGGATCGAAAGCTGGTGAAAGAAATGGGGAATAACTATTTGGCGTGGTGCCCCGGGAAAAAGAATGTAATTCCTCATGCACATGAAATATTAAGATATCTGCAGGGTCATTATCAACTTCATATCGTCACTAATGGATTTGAAGACATGCAATACACGAAACTTAATAGTTCTAACTTATACCGGTATTTTGATTGCATCATCACCTCTGAAAAAGCAGGATCAAAAAAACCCCACCCCGGAATCTTTGAGTTTGGACTTGAACAGATTGGTGCAACCACTACTGAATGTGTTATGATTGGAGACAATTTGGAAGCCGACATTAAGGGAGCCCAAAATGCCAATATAGATCAGATCTATTTCAATCCTTTACAAAAAACACACCAGGAGGAGATAACTTATGAAATAAGCTGTTTAAGTCAGATAAAGGAAATTTTATGATATGGACACTTATCTTTTTTTCCTAATAGTTACCTTTGTGAACTTTTTGAAGTAATACAATATAATCTAAGATAATATGCCCAAAGGAGTATTTAAACTACCCGTTCCACGCAATGAGCCTATCCTGACTTACGCGCCGGGAACCCAGGAAAGAGAACTTTTGAAAGCCGCCATATCTGAGGCGCGCTCTATGGAAGTTGACGTACCCATGTATATTGGTGGAGATGAGGTACGATCCGGAAACACAAAATCCCTGAATCCTCCGCACGATCATAAACATGTGCTTGGTAAATACCACCAAGGGGATAAATCCCATGTGGAGCAGGCTATCAAAGCGGCTATGGGAGCAAAAAAAGCCTGGGCGGAAATGTCCTGGGAACACCGGGCTAGTATTTTCCTAAAAGCCGCAGATCTATTGGCTGGTCCCTACCGATACAAAATAAATGCAGCAACCATGCTGGGGCAGTCTAAAAATGCATTTCAAGCTGAGATCGATGCTGCCTGTGAGATCATAGACTTTTTGCGTTTCAATGTGGGCTATATGTCGGAGATCTACCAGCAACAACCTGAGTCAGCTGCAGGGATTTGGAATAGAGTGGAGCAAAGGCCTTTAGAGGGTTTTGTATTTGCTTTGACTCCATTCAATTTTACTGCCATTGCCGGTAATTTACCTACCGCTCCCGCTATGATGGGAAATACCGTAGTGTGGAAACCGGCCACTACCCAGATCTATTCAGCTAATGTACTGATGCAGGTTTTCCGTGAAGCAGGGGTGCCTGATGGGGTGATCAATCTGATCTATGTAAGTGGACCCACTGCTGGGGAGGTGATTTTCAGCCATGCGGATTTTGCCGGCATCCATTTCACAGGAAGTACCGGGGTTTTTCAACAGATTTGGAGAACCATCGGAGAAAATATCCATCTATACAAATCATATCCACGAATTGTGGGTGAGACTGGAGGAAAGGATTTCATAATCGCCCATAAATCCGCCGATGCCAAAGCATTGGCTACAGCCATAATAAGAGGATCGTTTGAATTTCAAGGCCAGAAATGTTCCGCAGCTTCCAGGGCTTATGTTCCGGAAAATTTATGGGAAGAGGTAAAAGGGTATCTATTAGAGGATATAAAAGCCATGAAAATGGGTAGCGTAGAGGATTTCACCAATTTTATTAACGCTGTGATTGATGAAAAATCTTTCGATAAGATATCAGGGTACATTGATGCGGCCAAAAAAAGTGATATGACTGAAGTAATTGCGGGAGGCGGGTACGATAAATCCAAGGGCTATTTTATTGAACCTACCATTCTGCTGACCCAGGATCCACTGTATGTATCGATGTGCGAAGAGATCTTCGGACCAGTGATCACC
>JAPUIM010000331.1 GCA_027297025.1 Bacteroidota bacterium
AGGCCCTTGCCTCAGCGATCCGGGCCCTGGCAATCTTCACATCTTTATTCTCCTGTATTGCGATATTGATCAGGGAATTGAGCTGCTGATCCTGAAATAATTCCCACCAGGAAAAATTAGCTAATGTATCTACCATTAAACTATCGAAACGATATTGTTCCGAAACCTCCAATTCCGGAGATTTATAATTCGGGCCTAGCTTACATCCTTCAAAGGCTAGGAGTAAAAATGCAAACAGTACAAATATGTATTTCCGTACTGTCATTCTAATTCAGCATTTTGTTTATCTCGTTTTTGTTCATAACCAGCCAATTTCCCAATGAGTACAAAAAGCATGGGATAAAAAAAGACTCCCAATAATGTGGCCAGTGCCATTCCACCCAATAAAGCCATGCCCATTACTTTTCTGGCCTCGGCACCAGAGCCTGATGCAACAACCAGTGGGAATACTCCCAAAATGAATGAGAAAGCAGTCATCAAAATTGGCCGGAATCGTGATCTGGCTGCAGTAATGGCAGCATCAAACAAACTCAAGCCTTTTTTAAATTCTTCATTGGCAAATTCCACAATGAGTATGGCATTTTTAGCAGCCATACCGATTAGCATTACAAAAGATACCTGGGCAAAAATATTGTTCTCAAAAGTTGGGCTGAAGAATCTGGATACCCACAAAATAAACAAGGCACCAAAAATAGCAAATGGTGTCCCCAACAAAATACTTAATGGAAGTGACCAGCTCTCATATTGAGCAGCCAGGATCAAGAATACAAAGACCATAGAAAATGTTAGTATTATCCCCAGCGATCCGGAAGCTTTGTTTTCCTGAAATGACATAGCATTCCAGGAAATACTCATATCTTGAGGAAGAATCTCTTCAGACAATTCCTCCAATGCATTTCTTGCTTGTTCTGAAGTGTATCCCGGGGCGGGTCCTCCAGTAACTTCAACTGCACGGTAAAGGTTGAAACGCGTAGTATAGTCAGGACCAGAAATGGGTCTAATTGTTGCAATGGTGGCAAGAGGAACCATCTTTCCTACATTATTCTTGATGAAAAAATTATTTATCTGAGACTCATCTACCCTGTACTCCGGCTCTGCCTGAATATAAGTTTTATACAACCTGCCAAACCGGGTAAAATCATTTACATAAGCACCTCCCATGAAAGCGCCAACAGTGGTATAGAGATCATTTAATCTAACTCCAAGTTTAAGGGCTTTTTCCTTATCGATATCCATGAACCGCTGAGGTACACTGGCTTGAAAGGTGGTAAATGCCCTACCGATTTCAGGCCTTTGATTTGCCGCTTTGATAAACTTCATGGTATTGATCGCCAGATATTGAGGATCATTGCCTCCCTTATCCTGTAACATGATGCTAAACCCAGAGCCATTGCCTAATCCAGGTATGGCTGGCGGTCCAAAAGCAAATGCTTGTGCCCCTTTAACCTTAACTGCTAGTTTTACATTAACCTGGGCAATGATTTCTTTGGCGGTAAAATCTCTATCGGACCAATTTTTCAAGGAAACAAAAAGAAATCCCGTATTAGATGTGGCTGCCCCGGATAAGATACTGAATCCGGTGGCTGTTGTAACATATTCAACTTCATCGATCTCACTTAGTATACTCTCTATTTGTTTTGTGATCACATCTGATCGTTGAATGGAGGCAGCATTGGGTAATTGTACGTTAACAAAGAAATATCCCATGTCTTCCTCAGGAATAAATCCTCCGGGCACCAGGCTGCCAAATATGCCCGCTCCTACAGTCATAAGGATGATAAATACCACACCTCGTTTGAGTTTACGGGATAAAATGTTAGTAAAACTCATATAGGAGTCTGTAGTTCTGTCCATCCCCTGATTGAATTTTTTGAAGAACCAACCTAAAGGTCCACCATAGGGCTGTGGTTCTTTTAATAACAGGGAACAAAGCGCTGGGCTGAGTGTCAGGGCATTGACTGAGGATACTATGACCGACACCACAATGGTTATGGCGAATTGCTGATATAGCAAACCCGTAATTCCCGCCATTCCCGCAACCGGTATAAATACGGCAATCAATACCAGGGTGGTGGCGATTACCGGGGCGGTTACTTTATCCATGGCATCCAGTGTAGCCTCTTTGGTTTTCATGCCATTGGCTATATTTACCTGAACAGCTTCAACTACTACAATGGCATCATCTACTACAATCCCAATGGCTAAAACCAATCCTAACAGGGATAATACATTAATAGTAAATCCCAAGACAGGGAAGAACATAAATGCGCCAATAAGTGATACTGGAATAGCCAGGGTAGGGATAAGCGTAGCCCGCCAGTCTTGGATAAACACAAACACCACTAACACCACCAGGATTAAAGCTATGAACAGAGTAACTACTATATCTCTTATTCCAGCTGTAATGGGTGCGGTAGAGTCCAAAGAGACATCATATTTTATACTTTCAGGAAAACTCTTTGCCAACAAATCCATTTCATTGATGATGTTTTCAGCCAGTTCAACTGCATTTGATCCGGGCGCCTGGTAGAGCGCTACAATAGCTGCTGTTTCTCCATTGAGCCGGGGGATCATGTTATAAGTCTCTACCCCCAGGTTGATAGTGGCTATATCCCGGAGTTTTACTTGAGAACCATCTGAATGTGTTCTTACCACAATTTTACCAAATGCTTCAGGAGAATTAAAGCGCTCCGGCAAACGAACTGTGTAGGTAAACTCTGTACCAGGCGGTGCGGGCTCAGCTCCAAATTTTCCTCCGGGGACAATCAGGTTTTGCTCATTAATGGCATCGATAATTTCTGGTACGGTAAGACCCAATACCGAAAGGCGATCGGGTTTTACCCAAATCCGCATGGAGTAGTCCGCTGCTCCCATTACATTTACCCGGCCAATACCTTTTACCCTGGCCAATTGATCTTTGATATTGATCAATGCATAATTTCCCAGAAAATCCTGATCATATCGACCGTCAGAAGTAAGTGTTATCAGCATCAATATATTGGGAAGGGACTTTTTAGTAGACACGCCAAATTTTGTAACTGCAGCAGGTAATTTTGCAGAAGCGGCGGACACCCGGTTTTGACTTAAAACCGTGTTCATATCGGGATCCGTACCCACATCAAAAGATACCTGGATGGTCATTGTGCCATCATTAGAATTGGTAGACTTCATGTAGATCATGTTATCTACTCCATTGATTTCCTGCTCTAATGGGGTGGCCACTGATTCTTCTACACTGATAGCATTGGCCCCGATATAAGTACCCCTAACTTCGACGATGGGTGGAGTTAAATTTGGATATTGTTCAATGGGTAAGCCAATCAAGGACACCGTTCCCACGATAACTATGATAATAGCGATGACCATCGCCACAATGGGTCGATGCACAAAAAAATTTCCTTTATTCTCAGCCATATCTAATTATTGATCAACAATTTGACTTATGAACTCAGTGACCACTGGAACGACCTGCATGCCCGAACCTACCTTTTGCAATCCCTCCAAAACAATTTTATCACTAAGTTTCAAACCTTTTTCCACAATGTAGTAGTCTCCAAACTTGTCGCTAATCATGATCTGGCTGGATTCAATCTTATTTTCAGAATTAACTACAAATACCGAATATTGTCCCTGAAGTTCAGTAACACATCGTTGCGGTACCAACAAAGCTCCTTTCAGGTTCCTGACCCTTATTTTTACCCTGGAAAACTGCCCTGGTCGCAAAATAAGATCCGGATTTGGGAAAGTAGCCTGGACCAATATGGCTCCTGTTTCAGCATCAACTTCCCTGTTGATAAAATCCGCAACTCCCATATGTGGGTGGGTTGAGCCATCCGAGAGGATAAGAGATAGAGTGGGAGTCCGCACTTCCTTTACGTCTTCCCTACCTCTATGCAGAGTGTAATATTTGGCCAAGTTTAGATATTGAGTTTCAGTAATAAAGAATTGAACCCTTACATTTTCAATTTTTGATACCATATTAAGAATAACAGGATTTGGGCTTTTACCCACAAATTCACCAATTCTGGCCTGGGTTTTACCTATAAATCCAGTAATTGGAGATTTAACCCTTGTATAACTCAAATTTATTTCTGCCATTCTTAAAGAGGCTTTAGCTGCTTCTACCGAAGCTATTGATGCATCGCGTTTGGATTGCGCAAAATCCAGATCACTCTTACTAACTGCATTCATTTCTGCCAGTGGAATATAGCGCGCTAGTTCATTTTCAGCATTTACCAATACGGTTTGAGCCTCTGCTACCTTACTTTTTTCACTAGCTAGGGCAGCTTTGAAAGGTTCAGGGTCTATAGTATAAAGAAGTGTTCCTTTACTGACCCGGCTTCCTTCCTTAAAGTGAATACCTGTTAAAAATCCCTCCACACGGGCATTGATAGAAACATCCTCTTGTCCGTAAAGCTGACCAACAAAATATCCGAAAATCGGCACGTCTTTTTGGATGACCTCAACCACATTTATCGAGGGAGGTGCGGCCTGATAAGCCATTTTATCCTGATTGCAGGCCGTGAACATAAATAATAAAATCAAAGTGATAAGAGTGCCACTGTATAGCTTAGAAAACTTGATTTGCATGATTTTTTTTCTTTGGAAAAGAAAATAGAACGTATCAGTTAATTTTATGTACTGCCAGTTAGCTGTCGCATTGAGTAAAAAAAATAGCAGTTAAAAAAGACCAAGATGATGTTTGACTGAATTTCGTTCTATTATTAATGTGGTTGTAATTTTAATTTGGCGCTCAATATATAAAAACTTTACCTAAACTAAATCAATAAAATTAATTTAGGATATGAGAAATTACTATCGAAGTGGTATCTAAGACTAATAGTTCTTGAAACTGACCCGGTACAATAACCGGTACATCACCGGAACGAATACCAAGGTCAGCACTGTGGCGAAGATCAAACCGAAGATAATGGCGATGGCCATGGGCTCAAACATAGGGCCTCCTCCCAGATAAAGGGGGATCAA
>JAPUIM010000332.1 GCA_027297025.1 Bacteroidota bacterium
CTTCCCAAGAGATGTATGCTACCTCACAAGGAGCTGATGCAGGAGCAAACACCGGCGCTAAAACGGCTAGTGATTCTGGCGACGGTGCTAATACTGAGGATAGCGAAGTTTCTGATGTTGAATTTGAGGAAGTAGAAGATAAGGATAAAAAGAAATAGCTGAAAATTCCATATAGCCGATTATATTAAAAAAGAAGCCGTCTCAAAAGCATACGTCATTGCGAATCCCGATTTATCGGGGTGTGGCAATCTCCTGATTGACAATGGTTTATAAATCAGGAGATTCCTACGATTCGCTCTGAATGACGGTTTCCTATGCTTTTAAGACGGAATCTTTTTTAGTTTTCACTGACTGGGAGGTATTTTTTCCACCACCATTGGAAAACGATCAAACCCCAAATACGGGCATGAATATCTCCCGGATTGATTGAAAAAAGTCTTTTTTTCAATGATTCAATTTCATCCGGATCGAATATTCCCTGATCTATGACAAAGTCTTTGTGCAAAAGGTCATCCTGGATCAATGATCTTAGATCTTTCCTGAACCATTTTAACAAGGGAACCTCAAATCCCTGTTTAGGCCTTCTGTACAACTGTGAGGGTAAGATATCCCGGAATGCATCTTGCACAATTCTTTTTCTCATGTGGGAATCTATTTTATATTCTTGAGGCAGTTGAAAAGCATATTCCACCAATTTATGATCTAAAAATGGCACCCTTACTTCCAGACTATTTGCCATAGACATCATATCGACTTTGACCAACATATCGTTGGCCAGCACCAAATGCATATCGCTGTAAAGGACATCATTTATCTCGCTGGATTCTGACAAAAATTGGGTAGCCCGGCTTTTAAGTTCATCCCATTGTTGTTGGTCCAGGTATTCTCTAGCTTTATCACTAAACATGCTTTTAACTTGGTTTTTATCAGCAAATACCGCCCACTTCCAATATCTCTCCGGCATGGATAGTTTAAACCCCTGAGAAAACCGGTGAGCTTGCCTGATCTTATTCAACAAGAAATTTCCTCGGGATTGTGGAAGAATCTTCCACAAAGGCTCCATAGAAGCAATGAATTGGTTTGACCTTCCTCCTAGAATGGACTTTAGAAAAGCGTTATGTTTGTTATATCCGCTGAATAACTCATCGGCTCCATCTCCTGATAGGGCTACAGTAGCAGTCTGCCGTGTATGTTTACTTAAAATATAAACCGGCAGAGCTGATGAATCAGCAAATGGCTCATCCAAATAGTTGAGTATATCGAATAAATGATGGTATAGATCGTCGTTGGATAACTTAAATACGGTGTGTTCGGTATTAAAATGTTTTGCTACCAGGTTGGCATATTTTGTTTCGTCAAAGAAAGGGTCATCTTTATAACCAATGGAAAAGGTATTTAAATTAGATTTATGGCGGGAGGCCAAAGCCACAATAATCGATGAATCGATACCGCCACTTAGAAAAGCTCCCAGAGGAACGTCCGATACCAATCTTTTTTTCACCGATTCTTCCAGGAGATCAACTAATCTTTGCTTGGCGTTTTCATAAGAAGGAATAGCAACATTGTCAGGTGGATAGGGTATCTGGTAATATTTTTTGATCTGCAAATTGTTCTTTTTGATCACCATATAATGCCCTGGCATTAATTTCTTGATTCCTTGCATGATGCTGTTAGGCGCTGGAATGTAATTCAGTTGCAGATAAGCTGCCAGGGATGAATAATCCAACTGCCTTTCAACACCAAAGGCCAATAAAGATTTCATCTCAGAGGCAAATACAAACTTGTGGTTATCAAAATAATAAAGCAGAGGTTTAATGCCTATGCGATCTCGGGCCACCACTATTTTCTCCTCCTCCCGGTCATAGATAGCAAAAGCGAAAAATCCATTAAACCTATCCAAACAATTTTCACCCCAGGTTATATAGGAGTACAGCGCTACTTCAGTATCTGACTGGGAATTAAACTTCACTCCCTTGGCCCTTAATTCTGTCCGTAATTCTTTGAAATTGTAAATCTCACCGTTGTATACTATGAGATATCGCCCTGAACTATCTTCCATAGGCTGATCAGCCTCATGGCTAATATCTATAATGGACAAACGGCGGTGGCCCAGTCCTACAAAATAATCATTATAGAATCCCCGGTTGTCGGGTCCCCGGGATTCAAGCGAATCAGTAGCATTTACCAGGTTGATCAGATTCACCCTGCCTACTTCATTGAAAGCAAATAATCCTGTTATGCCACACATAAATTCGGTGGTGCAAAATAGAATAAAATAAATTAAATTAATGCCATGATTTGGAGAAGCCAACCTGGTGTAACCTGCTGCTCTTGTGTGATTATTACTTTTTTGTTGTTCAGCGGCTGCAGTGTAGGCAAAAGAACCTCTTCCAGGAACTCCAAGATAAATAAAACAGTGGCTACCGCTCGTTCCTATATTGGAACTCCCTATCAATGGGGTGGGAATACCGCCCAGGGAATTGACTGTTCGGGGCTGATATTCAAATCTTATCAATCAGTGGGAATCAAGTTGCCGCGAACAGCCAAAGATCAAAGTAAACTGGGTAGGAGAGTCAAAATAAACAAGCTGGAACCTGGTGATCTTCTTTTCTTTGCGGCAAAAAAAGGGAAAAAAAAGGGGAAAGGCAAAATTACTCATGTTGGTTTAGTGACCGAAAAAAAAGGAGCCAAAGACCTACAGTTTATTCATGCCTCCAGTAGTAAAGGGGTGGTGGAAAGAAACCTGTTCACTCCATACTACCTTAAGATCTTCGTTAGAGCCCGTAGGCCGTTTTGAGATTGAGGAATTTTGGATATATTTGCCTTTCCTGATTTTCATTTCCAAATTGGGGGCATTAGCTCAGCTGGCTAGAGCGTTTGGCTGGCAGCCAAGAGGTCATCGGTTCGACTCCGATATGCTCCACAAATAAAGCCCTGAAGTGGGGCTTTTTTTCCCTTTTAATAACGGCTTTCCTACCAATACAATCTTGCTGGTGAGGTGATCTTAACTATTTTTTTTTAAGTGGTACTTGCGAAAATCTCCTTGTAACTACCCAAAATCTTTGATTTTCATCATAGATCAGCGTGTTTTCAATTGATTTTTTATAAGTATGGAAATATATTACATTTAAGATTGATCTAAGTCAAATTGAATGATACCAACAATTGATGGCCAAACTTAAAAACATTATCAAGCAACTTTCAGAGGAAGATTTTCAATCAATTCAGGATTCCTTGATGGCCAGCAATGCTGAGAAATCGGCCTATCTTCTGAAATCTATGCGTGAGAAACACCTTTCTGACAACAAGATAATGATGGAATTGGAGGTCAATACCAATGCCTACTATACCCTTCGCTCCAGACTGAATCAGAAAATTGAGGAGTATCTATTACAACAAATGGAAAGTCCCCGTGCCGATATTCTGAAGAAGGTAGCCATTATCACCGAGATTATTTTCACTAAAAAATCAGCCATTGCTATTGCCACCCTCAAAAAGCTGGAAAAGGAATTGTTGAACTACGACCTATCCAATGAGCTAACGGTTGTGTATAAATGGCTCAAAAAACTACATATCAATTCCCCGGATTACTTTAACTATTCGCAGCTGTACAATAAACATGTGGCTTATATGTTGGCGGTGGATAAAGCTGAAGACCTTCTTTCAAAATATTTTACCAAGTATGGGACTTATGGTCTTTCAGGAGATGAAACAGATAAACTGGAACTGACACTGCTTAGCAAGGAAATGAACAATGTCTGTGCGCTTTATAAGTCGCACCGTTTGTATGTTTATCAATGTTGCTTAAGCATATTCCACCGTCTGTTTGTGGAGAAGGGTGAATCAATGGATGACTCCGAGCCTATTGAAGATTTGTTGGACAATGTGGAAAACATATTCGATACCTATCACTTAGATTCCATTTACTACCACCTTAATCTGGTATTCGAATTTTTGAAGCTGGAATATTACAATCATTACAAGGTATACAGGAAAGCTGAAAATTATTTCGAAGAGATCAATGATGCCGCCAGCAATTTATTGTCCAATTATAGTCTTTACACCTTCCCTGCGCAATTTTTAATTACTAAATTAAAAAGACACCTTAGGATTGGGGATGAAATGACTTTGTATGAAGAAAATGAAGGACTATTTCATGATTTTGAATTTAATAAAAACGATGTTCCCAAGTACATTGTTTATGTGACGTATAGAGCCCTTGGCTGCTACTATGCAGGTAAATATGATGAGGCTGCTCGTTGGATCAACAATATGCTGAATGAAGTCAGCCTTAAAAAATATCCTTATTATCAATTGGAGATTAAAACCGTATTGGCCCTTCAATATTGTCTACTAGACGACTACGATTTATTCACTCAACTTATCAATAGCATCCATAGGCAAATCCGACTTTTGGGTAAAGGAAATTGCGATCATATTCATATCCTATCCAAGATATTGAAGATTTCAATCAGTGAAAACAAAAAGAACAAAGCATTCAAGATCAGTAACCTAGTGAAGAATTTTGAACCGAAAGAAAAAGATTATTTTGCCCCTACTTTTTTAATCAGAATGGATGAGAAGTTTGTAGAGAATTTGAGCTAATACGATTAGCTAAAAAGTTTTTTCAAATT
>JAPUIM010000333.1 GCA_027297025.1 Bacteroidota bacterium
TCACTGCCGTGTGGTCCCGAATCATGGTCCTGGCGAATTCATGGATCGCCGGGTTCTTTGAGATGGCCAATGCAAGATGGGCGTAGCTGATATCGATCGAATCCGCCGTATAGGCGACATGCGCGATCTCGAGATCGTTCAGCTCAGCCGGTGATTCCGCATGGGCGGCGATGGAGAAGGCGGAAAGGAGCACTAGGGCTGTCATGACAACTTTGAACATGGGTCGGTTCTCCTATGGATGTGTGAGGTGGGATATCGGCGGACCGCATGGTAAGTGCCCGCCACGCCTTCGGACTTCCGGCGCCGTCAGAGGGTTTACGTTGGCGCGGGAATGGGTCGAGCTCTCCCCTGGATTTTTCCTTTTGTTCAGCTGTTTCCGCGGGGAGTGGGGACAGTGGCATATCCGCAGCTCCACGGCGGTAGCACAAGGCGCATCCCTTAAGTCCCAACGAATCCAGAGTGTACCCCAATTCATCCAGTACTTTATGGATGCTGCGGTCAAGAGCAAACATGCTTACCTCATGACCACGTTGTTTCAATGCCCGCTGTACGGTTTCAATCATCAGTATTTTTATCACATCCAATGAAGCCAAACCTCCTCCCACTACCAGGGCATTGTCATGAATTTCATATTGACGATCAGAATAATTGGGTTCATGGTAATGGTTGAACCAGTAAACCAAGGGATTTTGATAAACCAGTCCACGATTTATGTAGTTATCGATGCCATCCACCGGTAGTGGCCGGTCTTTCCAAGCACCTGTTGCCAGCAATACCGCAGTAAATCCCCAATTTTTGACTAAATCATCAAAATCGATATCCTTGCCCAATGTTACCTGAGGAACATATCTCACATTTGGCAGACTTAGTTTTTGGTCAATTTTTTCCTCCTCCTTATTGCGAAGTTTATCATGCCATTTGGGTAGTCCATCTTCTATTTTGCCATAGGGCAGCATATTTTGATCAAAAACTACCACCCTGAAACCTCTGATAGCTAACTGATAAGCCGCTTCAGATCCAGCTACTGCACCACCCATAATGGCTATAAAATGATGACCTGAATGTTCCATAGAAGAAATGATTATTTACTCACCAATTTTAAAGATAAAATATTTTTGAATTTAACTGTTAAAAACAATAACACTTGTTTAGCTTAATAGTATGCCTTCATAAAAAATGATAAATTTGTATAAGGCATGTAATTAACACTAGCATGGCAATAATCAGCAAAAAGAAAGTCGCCTATAAGATCAACCCTCTTTTGCGAAAATATCTGCAAGAATACGATAGAGAAATTCCTTCTTTTGATTACCAGGATTTGCTGCGCTATGATAACTCTATTCCCGTGATGGATAGAAATGGAAAAGACACTTTGTGGGAAACTGTCTTTTATCCGCAATCTGAGATGGGACCTATCCATAACCATCTAAAAAAAATATATTCGAATCTTAAAGCTGACGGAGATGTATCGGTCATAGAACATTTATACATCGATCGAATTGACCTGTGCCCCTTTGGGAATTCAAAGCCATTCAGGATCAGAATTGTCAATGAAAAAAATGACAATTTTGACTATTTCTACGTAAAAAATGCAGATGCCTCCAGGATATATGGATTGGAACTTGAGCATATTTTATCCCCTAACCGGATCAACTACATGGTGGATAAAAACACCTTGATCGAGGAACATATTGCCGGGGTTCCGGGAGATCTATTTGTTACAAAATATATGAGATCGGAAAACCTGAACAAGGTGAGGATAGCCAAGGAGTTTGTAAAATTTAATGAAAGGTGTTTTATACGACTCCTGGGTGACATGCATTCCAGTAATTTTGTCATAGATATCACCCCCGATTTTGAGGAAACCCATTATAGGATCAGGGCCATTGATTTTGACCAACAATCCTACGAAGGCCGTAAAAATGTTTATATGCCCCAATATTATAAACAAAACATTCCCTATGTAGAATTGGCAATGGAGCTTATGACTCCGGAGTCTGTTTTCCAATACCAGTTAGAAGAGCGGTCATTGATCATGGGAAGAGTGAAAATAGCGGGGAGAAAATTGACCCTTTTATTGGAGGCCATGTGCCGGGATACCATTTCAAAAAAAGAATATGTAATAAGTCTGAGGAAGGAGTTGGCCAAACATTTCAAAAACAATGCATTTTTGAAATGCGAAACCATGGGTGAACTGGTACACACGAATCTGAGAATGCTAAGTGATCACAAGAAAATCTTGAATCACTGAAATTGGAAGCAAGATTTAGTATGACTTCACACAATTTGATTATTTTATTAACACCTTAATAAGCGTGCAAATCGTGTATATCTCTTATGGTTTCTGGTTCAATTATGAAAGTGCAAGCGAACTTCTTAAGACTCTTTTTTCTGGAATAAAGTTCTGAAGCTTAACTTTTTGTATTATATTATATTTTTCTAAAATGTCTAATTGAACAAAATCCATCCTATTTCACTGGTAATTTTAAATTGAAGAAAGGCAATTATTATGGGAAAAATAAAAGAAAAATCTAGCAATCTGCCAAAAAATTCCAACGAGATCACCGTTGGATTCGGAGGTGCTGCTGGCGACGGTCTCGATAAATCCGGGAATCTTCTGGCCAGGGTGATAAATCGACTTGGTCTGTATGCTATTTCCTATAATAGCTATCAGTCCTTGATCCGCGGAGGTCATACTTTTCTAAAACTTCGTATCAGTGAAAGAAAGGAAATGTGCTTTGGTGATCATTTCAAGGTACTTCTTGCCATGAATCAGGATAGCATCGAAAGACATGCACCTGCAGTTGAACCCGGGGGTGTGATAATATTTAATTCTGATAAAGTTACCTGTGACTCATCTTTTCTTCAAGAAAATGTTAATGTAATTCCCCTATCATTCAAAGAGCTTACCTCAGAAATGGGTAGACTAATTCCGATCATGCAAAACACCATGATTCTTGGAGCATTATTTTATCTGGTGAACCTTGATTTTAAAACATTGGAGCAGGTCTTACGCGATATTTTTGAGCAAAAAGGTCAGGAAATAATTGACCAGAACATTAATGTGGCTCGAATAGGTTACGAGACAGCCCTGGA
>JAPUIM010000334.1 GCA_027297025.1 Bacteroidota bacterium
TAACTTTCAACCGGTTGTTAGTGATCATCGGGTGGCGGTATTACACAAATTTGGTAAATACCATGTTTATACCACATATCAAAACAATTTAACCATATATACATTTTCAAATTAGAAAGTGTGAATACTGAAATTTGCTAAAAGGATAGAATCATTTTTATATTTGTCAAACATCTCCAATGAACTCAAAAACTTATTTGCTACTCGCCCTTTCCTTGCTCCTGCTATTTCCTTTTGCAGGTTATGGACAACAAGAGCAAGATGAAGAAGTATTGGAATACAACCTCACCTCGCCCTATTATACTATTTTCACTCACTTGAATTATTTGGAAGATGACAACTACTTTCCCTTTGTGGCTGCTAAGAGTATTAATCCGGAGATTTTCAGCGAAGAAGAAGCGATTGAAATTGTGATCAAATTAAGGCAGATCTATATAGGGGAGGGCTTGGACATTGAATTTGATGAGATTCCCCGTGACCGCGATTATTTAGATACGGTTTTATTCGCCTCGCCACTTCATCGTTACATTATCTCCCCTCGATTTTCCGAAATTTACCTGGAAAAAAAGGGTGAAAGGTGGTTTTATTCAAAAAACACCTGTGAGCAGGTGGCCGAAATTCATTCCAGAATTTATCCTTTTGGCACAGCAAATCTTTTGAAAATATTGCCTCACCTGGGTGAAAGACAAATTTTGGACTTATACATATGGCAGTATATCACCATACTACTGCTCATACTATTCAGCTTTTTTATCTACAAGTTATTTACTCTGATCTTTGAAAAATTGATCATCGGAGTGATGACCAATTTTCGTTACCGCGAAAAAGTCAGGAAATATATTCTTCCTGTAGCCCGGCCTTTCAGTATGTTGATGGTGATTTGGTTCCTGGTGAACTTTGTCCCTTTGATTCAACTTCCTACTACCATGGGAAAATACGTGGTAATCATCCTAAAAGCAGGATGGCCGGTTTTTGGCACCGTGTTTTTTTACCGGTTCGTGGACATCCTGGCGCTTTATTTCGCACGACTAGCCAGTAAGACTGAAACCTCCTTAGACGATCAGATAGTGCCCTTGGTGAGAAAAGCGCTCAAGGTTTTCGTGGTGATCATTGGTAGTTTGTATATACTCAACAACCTCGATGTGGATATTGTACCTATATTGGCTGGTCTTTCTATTGGAGGTTTGGCTTTTGCCTTGGCTGCTCAGGATACCATTAAGAATTTCTTTGGTTCCATTATGATCTTTGTAGATAAGCCGTTCCAGATCGGAGACTGGATCACCTCAGGAGATATTGACGGTACAGTTGAGGAAGTGGGCTTTCGTTCCACTCGCATACGGACTTTCAGGAATTCAGTGACCAGTGTTCCCAACGGAAAGATGGCGGACCTTACCATTGACAATCATGGTCTCCGGATTTATCGCAGGTTTAGCACCTCGATTGCCATCACTTATGATACCCCAGCTGATTTGATCCAGGTGTTTGTGGATGGACTAAAAAAAATCGTAGAGGCCCATTCCCAGACCAGAAAGGATTTTTATCAAATCCACCTCAATAATTTCGCCGATTCATCACTGAAAGTCATGTTTTACATATTTTTCACAGTTCCCACTTGGGATGAAGAGCTATTATGCAGGCATGAGGTAATGCTGGAAATTATTAAACTGGCGGAAAAACTAGGAGTGCGTTTTGCATTTCCTACCCAAACCTTGCATGTCGAAACTTTTCCTGAAAAGAAATCATTAACTCCTGATTACACCGAAAGCACCCCTCAATTAAAGGCGAAAATGGAGGCCTATTTAAAAAAACTGGTGAAGCAAAACGATAAGTAACCTCTTACTTGGACATATGGGCTAATAGAAAGATGCTCTAATATTGGGCAATAAGAGATTTTCAAATAAATTGCCACTTCATCATTAATAAACCACAAGTCAAATGAAATTTGGAACCAAAGCCATTCATGCTGGTATTGAACCGGACCCTTCAACCGGGGCTATAATGACCCCTATTTTTCAAACCTCCACTTATGTGCAATCCTCTCCAGGTGATCACAAAGGTTATGAATATTCCCGGACCCAAAACCCCACCAGGACAGTACTTCAAAGAAATCTGGCTGCCCTTGAGGAGGGTAATCATGGTTTGTGTTTTTCGTCAGGACTGGGGGCCACAGATGCTATTCTAAAATTATTGAAGCCCGGCGATGAGGTGATCAGCACTAGTGATTTGTATGGGGGAACCTTCCGGTTGTTCACCCAGGTCTTTGAACCGTATGGCATCAAATTCCATTTTCTGGATATGCAAGATATTAACTGCATCAAAGACTATATTAACCCAAAAACCCGAATGTTATGGATTGAAACGCCCACCAATCCCATGATGAATATCATTGATATCACTCGAGCGGTAGTGATTGCTAAGAGACATGGAACTATGGTGGCGATAGACAATACATTTGCTACTCCCTATTTACAACAACCTTTGGATATGGGAGCCGACATAACCATGCATTCCATTACCAAATATATCGGAGGTCATTCGGATGTCGTTATGGGTGCCATCGTAGTAAGAGATGATGAATTGGGTGAAAGGTTGGCCTTTATACAGAATGCCAGTGGAGCAGTACCTGGTCCTCAAGATTGTTTCCTGGTGTTAAGGGGAATTAAAACTTTACATATCAGAATGCAAAGGCATTGTGAGAATGGAAAGGTGATAGCCGAATACCTAAAGAGCCACCCCAAAGTAGATAAAGTATATTATCCAGGATTAAAGGGTCATCCCAATCACGATTTGGCCCGGTTTCAGATGCGGGACTTTGGAGGAATGGTTTCCTTTACTATAAAGGGTTATGATATGAATAAAACCTTCAAGACAATGGAAAAATTTAAAGTGTTTAGTTTAGGGGAATCTTTGGGTGGGGTAGAATCGCTGGTGGGACATCCTGCCAGTATGACCCATGCCAGCATTCCTAAGTCCGAGAGAGAGAAGGTTGGATTAGTAGATTCACTTATACGATTAAGTGTTGGGATAGAGGATGTAGATGATTTGATCCATGATCTTGAAGAGGCAATTGGATAGGATCTTTTGTGGTGGATTAGCATTGCCAATTTACTTGGGATAAGGTTTCCTTCAAATATTTCCAGGTTGGGATCTAGATTATTTCCCGGTCGGTTTTTTGAATAGTAGATTAGAACCTTTGCTTATCTTGGTCCATTCAGATGGTTGTGGATCAGGCTTGATCAGCAGACTCATTTTCCGCCAATTTAGCCACAGTAAACATTTTCCTGGTTCTATGGCGGCAGTAGCTGCATCTGTAGTGTTTCATTAGTTCACCGGGATCGGTTAAAGTGGGAGAGGTAATGATCTCTTCCCGATCCACTTTGAGGGTGTAGTAATTGCAAGATGGGCATTGTAAAGCGTGTTCGTTACCTGAGTACTTTTCGATCTTTGTATATCCAGTTTCCTCATCTACCCAAACATCGTAATCAACGGAAAATACTTCTTCTTCCGCCTGCATCCCCTCATCCAGATGAACATCTTCTTCTTCACTCAACAATTTCATGGGGTTGCCCGATCGGGGGGAGATCCTAGGTTTGTACCGCAGCTTATGAAGCTTTCTTTCCATCCATTTTGGATAATAAACTTTAAGGGTATAATTGAATATTATCCCTGTAATCAAGCTTATACACATTGTAATAAATAATCTGACAAAAAACCAAAAATAAGCAAGCTGTACTGTCTCTGTAGCCAGTGTATTCAAAAAAAGCGCCAGACCAATGGCCAGGAAAAGACATGTCATCCAGAAAAGCCGTATTTCATTGTGATTGATATAATCATATTTGCCTTTTAGGTCTTTTATGGTAATCATCCGTATAAAGTGAAAAAGTGTGATGGAAATCGCTATCACCACAGAGATGTCCAAGCCGATGAACATGATCTGATTCCAAATTCCTAAAAACTCTACGTATTCCTGGTCTACCATTTTTTAAAATTTTATAAAATGTTTTAAAAAATAAAGATTGAAAAATATTTCCTAAAATAAATAAAAAAAGAATGATCTTTTCATCATGACCGTATATGACAAACTTATTCAGCTTCCAATATCTGAAATAATTCATCAAGTTTAGGAGCTAAGATAATCTCAGTCCGCCGGTTTTGTTGTTTTCCCAATTTTGTACTATTGTCTTCTACCGGACTAAATTCGCCTTTACCAGCGGCAGTGATTTGATGAGGGTTTACTCCTGCCTTGATCAGGATTTTGGCAATGGAGGTGGCTCTGAGTACACTTAGATCCCAATTATCTTTCATAAATTGAGAAGTCTTGGAAACTTGAACATTGTCGGTATGACCCTCAATCAATATAGACACATCTTTTTGGGCAAGCAAAACAGTGGCTAATTGATTCAGTGCTGAAATCCCCTTTTTATCAATTTCAATACTGTAGGATTTGAAAAGCAATTTTTCTGCTAGTGAAACATATACTTTTCCATTCTTTATTTCCACTTTTAGTTCCCCCTCGTCAAAATCGGTCAGGGCCTTGCTCACTTTTATTTTCAATTGGTTCACCATTTGTTCCCTATCTTCCAATACCATTTCCAGTTGTTCAATGTGTTTGGCTCTCTCCTCCAAATTGAAATTAAGCTCGTCGTTCCTCAATTGCGACATTTCATAGTTCTTTCGAGCAATCACTAACTGCTTTCTTTGTTCTCCCAAATCCTGGTTCATCTTGCCACTATTGGTCAACAGATCGTTATAGAATTTTTCCAATTGTTTTTGCTCATTGACCAAGGAGGTAAACTCCTGGTTTTGTCTTCTGTATTTTTTGCCCAATACTGTGGTGTCGTCTATTAGTTGATTCGTTTGTTGATGTAGGGTGCCTCTTTCTTTTTCTACTCGAGCTAGATTTTCCTGATTCTCTGCCAATTCAGCATCAGACTTAACTTTTTCGGCCAGTAGTTCATCATAAGACTTCTTGGTTACCACACAGCCGGTAGTGAGCCCAAACAACAAAAGAGCGGCAAAATAATGAAGAAATTGTGGCATCTTTTTAGGATTGATAGCAGTTCACAAATATCTTAATTAATGCCCAATATGCAATTAGTGAAATGCTATATTGCGTCAAAAACAGATCATTATGAAAATTGAAGGAATGCTTAAGGATCAAGCATTGAAGGATAAAACCATCTTGATAACTGGAGGGGGTACTGGTTTGGGCAAATCCATGGGAAAATACTTCATGCAGCTAGGAGCCAATTTGATCATTGCCAGTAGGAAAGAGGATGTATTGGAGGATACCGCAGCTGAGCTAATGCGCGAAACTGGTGGAAAAGTATTGCCCGTGGGGTGTGATGTTAGAAATTATGATCAAATACAAGGGGTGATCGAAAAGGGAATAGAGTTTTTTGGTAAAATCGATGGGTTGGTAAATAATGCAGCAGGGAACTTTGTTAGTCCCACAGAAAGACTTTCCCACCGGGCATTCGATATTGTGGTAGATATTGTGCTTAAAGGCAGTTATAATACCACGTTGGCCCTGGGAAAACGTTGGATCAAGGATAACACTCCAGGGGTTATTTTAAATATCGTCGCCACCTACGCCTGGACAGGGTCAGGTTATGTGGTACCCTCGGCTTGTTCTAAAGCGGGCGTATTGGCACTGACCCGCTCATTAGCAGTGGAATGGGCAAAGTACAATATAAGAAGCAATGCTATAGCCCCTGGTCCATTTCCTACCGAGGGTGCATGGAGCAGATTGTTACCGGGGAATTTGAAAGATCAGTTTATGCCACAGGAAAATGTTCCAGTGGGACGTATGGGTGAGCATCAGGAACTTGCCAATCTTGCGGCTTACCTCATGTCTGATTATTCTTCCTTTATGAATGGAGAAGTTGTGACCATCGATGGTGGAGAATGGTTAAAAGGAGCAGGTGAATTTAACCATCTGGATAGAGTTACTCCTGAAATGTGGGATTCTTTGGCTTCAATGCGCAAGAAGTCCTGAATTAAATAAGCATCTTTTTTATCTTTGCTGAAATTTTCTCGAGCCTAACCATGCAGATTATAAATGCCAAAAAAAGAATTTAAAAGATATACGGTAACTGCAGCCTTGATCTATGCCAATGGCCCTATTCATATTGGTCATCTGGCAGGAAGTTATCTACCTGCCGATATTTATGTTCGCTATTTGAGATCAAACAATAAGGATGTGGTATTTATTAGTGGAGCAGATGAGCATGGTATTCCTATCACCATGCAAGCCAGGAATGAAGGAATAACTCCTAAGAAAGTGGTGGATAAATATTATCCCCAAATCAAAGAATCGTTTGAAAGGTTCGGTATTTCTTTTGATATCTACAGCAGAACCAGCAATCAGTCCCATCATGAAACCGCTGCCAATTTTTTCACTAATCTGTATAATAAGGGGATTTTTACCGAAAAAGAAAGCGAACAATACTTTGATGAATCGACGGGTCAATTTTTAGCCGATAGATATATCGTAGGTATCTGTCCTAATTGCAACTATGAGAATGCCTATGGAGATCAATGCGAAAGATGTGGCACCTCTTTAAGTCCGGAAGAGTTAGGGGACCCTCGATCTACTCTTTCCGGAAATAAACCTATAAAAAAATCCACC
>JAPUIM010000335.1 GCA_027297025.1 Bacteroidota bacterium
GATCGGTTTCCCAACTCGGTGATTCTACAGCAGTGGGAACCAGGTAATCCATAAAAGTACCGTTGAGTATATTACCGTCATCATCATAAATTAACTCCTCATACATGGCAGGCGCTATACCTTGAGTTAAGCCGCCGTGGATCTGGCCTTGAACAATCATTGGATTGATTATATTACCACAATCATCTACGGCTACAAATCTCTTTACGTCAATGGCACCGATCTTACTATCTATTTCCACCACACAGATATAGGCTCCACTGGGAAATGTAAGATTGGGCGGATCATAATAGTGGGTAGCTTCAAACCCGCCTTCCATTCCCGGAGGAAAGTTTGTATATGCGGCAAAAACAATTTCCTGGATGGTCTTTACTTTATCAGGGGCGCCTTTAACAAAGAATTTGCCGGGTTCCCATTCAAGGTCTTCTTCGCTAACTTCCAGCAGGTATGCAGCAATCTTTCTGGCTTTGTCTTTTAATTTCCTGGAGGCAATGGCTGCCGCCGCTCCTGCTGTGGGTGTACTTCTGCTGGCATAGGTACCCAACCCATAGGGTGCAGTATCCGTATCCCCTTCTTCTATCAGGATGTGTTCTGCCGGTATACCCAATTCTTCAGCAATGATCTGGGCGTAAGTTGTCTCATGACCCTGACCTTGTGATTTGGTACCAAAACGAGCAATGGCTTTTCCGGTTGGATGTACCCTAATTTCAGCGCTGTCAAACATTTTAAGGCCAAGAATGTCAAAATCCTTGGATGGTCCTGCTCCTACGATCTCTGTAAAGGTGCAAATCCCAATTCCCATGAGGCCACCTTTTTCACGTTTTTCTGCCTGCTCTTTTCTCAAATCATCATAACCGATAATATCCATGGCTTTTTGTAAACCTTGATGATAATCTCCGCTATCATATTCCCAACCAAGGGCAGATTTGTAGGGGAATTGTTCTTTTTTAATAAAATTCTCAAATCTAAGTTGAGCGGGATCTTTATTAATTTCT
Source organism: Bacteroidota bacterium (assembly GCA_027297025.1). Classification (GTDB taxonomy): domain Bacteria; phylum Bacteroidota; class Bacteroidia; order Cytophagales; family Cyclobacteriaceae; genus JAPUIM01. Next base: position 996 of record JAPUIM010000335.1, read on the forward strand.
ACCGCAAGTTTATCCACTAATCTTTCTATGGCATGAACAGCTTCGGTTACTCTAAAAGAACATCGGTAAGCAATCCCTCCCGGTGGTTTATTGGTATAAACACCATCCACCTCAGCAAATGCATGTTGGTAATCATATGATCCTGTACAAATTGAAAACATCCCGGCAGGATACTTTGAGGGATTTGCAGAAGCATCAGTATACCCTAGATCTGATATAGTCTTTACCCGGAATGCCTGGATCTTACCTTCTTTTGTGGCTGCTAATTCACATGCCATATGGTAATCTCTGGCAAACGAGTCTGCCTGAAGATTTTCAGTGCGGTCCTCTATCCACTTCACCGGTTTTCCGATCAAAAAAGTTGCAGCGATAGCCACTATGTAACCGGGATATATTGGAACTTTCCCTCCAAATCCCCCTCCTATATCGGGAGAAACTACTCTTATTTTTTCTTCTGATAATCCTACGTGTCCAGCCACCAGCGCAATTACTGTTCGAATCGCATGTGGCGCCTGGGTGGTCATATACATGGTCAGTTTTCCGGTAACTTTTTCAAAACTTGCTACACACCCACAAGTTTCAATGGAAGCAACATGGATCCTGGGTAAGTAAATGTCCTCTTTGACTACGGTATCTGCATTTCTAAATACTTCATCGGTTTTTTCCCTGTCCCCCTGTTCCCAATGATATACCCTGTTATCCTTTTGACCTTCTTTATCGGTCCTGAGTACCGGGGCATCCGGTTCCAGTGCTTTAAAAGGGTCCATCACCGGTTTCATTGGTTCGTATTCCACTTCTACAGCTTCCACACCGTCAGCTGCTATATATCGCTCGGTAGCTATAACTGCCGCTACTTCCTGGGCTTGATACATTACTGTATCTGTGGGTAAAACCATCTGCGTATCTGACAGAATGGTTGGCATCCAGTGTAACTTATGCTGTTCGAGATCCTTACCGGTAATCACTGCTAAAACACCTGGAATAGCCAATGCTTTTTCCGGATTGATACTCTTGAGTTTAGCATATGCATAGGGACTTCTAACCATATCCATATAAAGCATGCCCGGCAATTTTATATCGTCAATATATCGGCCTTTTCCCTGTATAAAGCGGTCATCTTCTTTTCTCTTAAGACTGTGGCCCATACCACCTATTTCTTTGGATGTCTTACATTTTATATCCATTGGTTTATCATTTAGATTTTCATTTTTAATTAGCTGCCGCCTCTACCGTTGTCTCCTCTTTCATTTTTTTTGCTGCATATTGAATGGCTTTTACAATATTATTGTAGCCAGTGCACCGGCATAAATTCGAGGAGATCCCCCATCGTATTTCTTCTTCAGAAGGATTTGGGTGGTGATTTAAAAGATCTATGGATCTCATAATCATTCCAGGGGTACAAAATCCGCATTGCAAACCATGCTCTTCCTTAAACCCTTCCTGGAGAGGATGAAGGTTCCCATTGGTTACTAAACCCTCAATGGTAGTGATCTCAGCTCCATCCGCCTGAACGGCAAACATGGTACACGATTTGATCGATTTATCATTTAGGAGTATCGTACAAGCTCCGCAATGAGAAGTATCACATCCGATATGAGTACCGGTTAATTCCAAATTCTCCCTAATAAAGTGAACCAGTAGCAGCCGGGGTTCTACCTCTTGAGTATGGCTTTCTCCATTAATTGTGATAGTAACTTTTTTCATTTTCGTTTATATTTTTTTGGAGAATTGATTAGGCTTTGGCCCTTTCAATTGCCAGGTTCAACATTCTTTTTGTCAGTTCTTTAGTAATTGATCTTTTGTAATCCACTGATCCACGTAAGTCGGCGGTTGGTTTGCAATCTTCCCCAGCCATTTTAGCGGCCTCTTGAATTAATTCATCGGTAACTTCTTTACCCCTTAAAGCATCCTCTGACCGGCTGGCCCTCAGTGGTTGAGGGTTAACATTGGTTAGCCCAATTCCTATTTCCTGGCAAACGCCATTGGCCAGGCTTATATTTACCGCTACCCCGGAAGCTGCATAGTCACCGACTTTCCTTTCTATTTTATGGTAAGCGCTCCCAGATCCGCTGCCGGCAGCAGGAATTTGGATCTCAGTCAATATTTCTTCCTGAGTCAATTCCGTGGTGTAAAATCCCTGAAAAAATTCATCAATATCAATTGATCTACTGCCATTGGGACCCTGTGCAATTATTTTTGCCCTTAATGCAAGCATTACCGCAGGATGGTCGTTGGCGGCATCTCCATGGGCCAAATTTCCTCCCAATGTGGCCTTGTTTCTCACCGAGGGATCTCCAATTAATTTGACTGCATCGGTAATTATAGGATACTTTTCCTGCAATAATGGTGAAAACTCCAGATCGGCCTCGGTGGTAAGCGCTCCGATTTTTAGCAAACCATCTTCTTCCTTAATATAGGATAGACCATCAATGCGGCCGATGTCTATGATGTGTTCAGGAGAGGCGAGACGGAGTTTCATCATGGGTATTAAACTGTGCCCACCCGACAAATATTTGGCATTTTCACCGTACTCCTGGGCCAGTGCAAATGCTTCCTGCAAAGTAGAAGGGCAATGGTAATCAAATGAGGCTGGAATCATGATTAAAGTAATTATGTAAAAATTGGATTATAGAACATTTTAAGTTTCGAAGTAAATTAGATCACATAATAATATGGGCATGTTGGCAATGCTACCAGACTCCCAAAACAAGGAAACTGATCTTTCAAAATTTTATAGTCGAGTAATATAATACTTTTTAGCGATTTAACAGATTCCTTCATTATGCCGGACTAACCAGTGGTGGTTCTAGTTAGCGATAGGTAAATAAAATGGTTGTTAAGATTCCGGTAGCAAGTCCTTTGGTGCGATAGTAACTTTGTTTTAAAACCTATGATGGAAAATGAAATAATAATTCAATCAATGGCTAACCCTCTGAGGGTTGATAAGAGCCG
>JAPUIM010000336.1 GCA_027297025.1 Bacteroidota bacterium
CATTTTCAACTTCTGAATTGGCTTCCGCCACTGACAGCATGAAAACATTATATCCGATACCATTAACAATACTTTCTCCATCGGTATCATTGGTGTTTGCACCCAGGTTTATTTTTACACCACTTACATCTTTATCAACAGAGAAATAATTCCCGGGTGGAACCCCATTGGCTGTGTTCAAATCATAACCACCGCTTTGGGAGCTTTTGACAATTGTAATCCTGAATTCTGCAATACCAGTGGTTGAGGGCTTTACAAAAGATATTTCAATATCTGCCCCATTACCATTATTGGCTATGTCCACAGCGGTAATGTTAAAAGCCGGATCGATTTCATCAACTGCTGTAGTACCACTACCACTATCATCGCCTCCACATCCCGAAAAAAAAGCCAATAATAGCCCAATAATGGGAATATTGTTTAAAGTTTTCATAGGGAGATTGGATTGTAATTTTTGATTGATTTAGGATGTAATATCCTAATTATTAATCACTTATGATATCCCCCAAATTGGTGTATATATTGGGGATATTCAATGCCTATCAGGCAAAGGACTGCTAAAAATTGAATTAATAAATACCGTATTTTAAATAGTTGGGATAAATGGCAAAATGTTTCGGTTTGACCTTGTCCAGGATAGATTGTTTTAGTTCCTTAATATTTGATTTGTCAGTAGCTGAAACAAATACACAATCCTGTTGTCCATTTTTCCGATAGCTTTTTTCCAGCTGATCTAAATCCAACAAATGGGGGTCATGCTCTTTCGTATCTTTAGCATTTATCCGGTCTATTTTGTTGAATATCAAAATTTGGGGTGTATTCTGGATGCCTATTTCCCGCAGGGTGGTCTGAACGATTTCCATCTGCTCTTCAAAGTACGGATGGGAGATGTCCACCACATGCAGTATTAGGTCAGCTTCCCTGATCTCATCCAAAGTCGATTTAAAACTTTCAATTAGTGTATGCGGAAGTTTTCTAATAAACCCTACGGTATCGGTTAGCAAAAAAGGTATTTGATTGATCACCACCTTTCTAACCAGTGAATCAACGGTGGCAAACAGTTTATTTTCTGCAAATGCCTCAGTTTTTGATAACAAATTCATTAATGTGGATTTACCCACATTGGTATAACCGACCAGCGCTACCCGTACCATCCTTTCCCTGGCTTTACGCCTAGTGAGGCTTTGATGGTCGATCTTTACCAGCTTCTTTTTTAGCAGTGAGATCTTGTCTCGAACTATTCTTCGGTCGGTTTCTAATTCTTTTTCTCCCGGACCCCTCATTCCGATACCTCCTTTTTGTTTGGATAGGTGGGTCCACATATTGGTGAGGCGGGGAAGAAGATATTCATATTGGGCCAATTCAACCTGGGTCTGGGACTGCGCGGTCTTGGCCCTCAAAGAAAAAATATTCAAAATCAATAGGCTCCTGTCCAGAATCTTACATTCCAGTACTTTTTCCAGGTTGCGCACCTGTGAGGAACTTAGATCATCATCAAAAATTACTGCGTCAATGCCTTCCTCCTGTACATAGACTTGGATTTCCGCTAGTTTGCCTTTTCCTACAAAGGTTCGCCGATCTGGTCGATCTAACTTTTGAAGGAAGGTTTTGGAAGTTCTGGCACCAGAAGTTTTTGCCAGGAACTCCAACTCATCCAAATGCTCCTTGGCTATTTCAATTGGATAATGGTGGTTGGTTAATCCCACCAACACCACTTTCTCCGTGGAAGGAACGGTTATGATATTTACCTTCATTCCCAATAACAGTATTATAATCGCAAAGTTATAAGTAAATCAAGGGAATGGAGGTTAATGTTTAAAAAACTTAACTTAAAAAGGTTACATTTATTGTTTTTAAAGTATAAATTGAAGCGGGCAATAGTTAAATGTTGCCTCAAAGGATTCGCATATAAGATAGTTTGTTCTAGTCTAGTAATAGGAAATGCTTGTAGCAGTTATTTGTACATTAATTAAAACCTTTTCTAACCTTAGTATTTTTAGATATCTTTACCCGCAATGAAAGTAGCTATTGTTTTAAACACTTCGTGGAACATTTACAACTTCAGGATGGGGTTGATCAAATCTATGTTGGAAAAGGGCATCGAAGTATACGCCATAGCTCCTAAAGATGAGTATACACAACATTTGGTGGATGCAGGGTGTCATTACAAAAGGGTTAGGATGGATAGCCGGGGGGCCAATCCATTTAAAGATTTTGCCTTGATTATCGAGCTATTTTCAATATATCGAAAAATTAAACCTGACTTAATTCTACATTTCACCATAAAACCAAATATTTATGGTACCCTGGCGGCGAATATGTTAAAAATTCCAGTGATCAATAATGTATGTGGTCTGGGAACCGTGTTTCTAAAAAATAATCTGGTTTCGAAAGTGGCGATCGCTTTATACAAACTAGCTTTCCGGTTTCCCAAGAAAATATTTTTTCAAAATGCTGAGGATCAGCAATTATTTGTGGAAAGGAATATGGTAGATCCAAATATCACTGATATTTTACCTGGGTCTGGAATTGACTTTGAAAGGTTTAAATCAAAACAGCCACAAGTAAAAGGCAATTTTACCTTCTTATTGATTTCCAGATTAATCACTGACAAGGGTATTTTGGAATACATTGATGCTGTAAAAAAATTAAAAACTAAGGGTCTGAAAGCTAAATTTCAACTTTTGGGCCCAAAGGATCCTGCACATAAAAGAGGTATTCCTGTATCCATTATTGACTCTTGGCTGAAAGATGGTACGGTAGAGTATTTAGGTACGACCGAGGATGTGCGCGAATTTATTGATAGATCAGATTGCGTAGTATTACCTTCCTATAGAGAGGGCACTCCAAGGACACTGTTGGAGGCAGCCAGTATGGGTAAACCAATTGTTGCTACTAATGTACCTGGTTGTACCAACGTAGTTAAAGATCATTTTAACGGCTTATTGTGCAAGGCAAAGGATTCATCTGACTTGGCAGATAAAATGCAACAAATGTATTTACTGAACGACTCCGTTCGTCAAGAGATGGGAAAGAATAGCAGAAAGTTAATTGAACAGAGATTTGATGAACAAATGGTGATTAATAAATACCTCCAAAACATCGATCTAATCCAAAAAAATTAGGTATAAAATCAAATTTTATACCTAATTCAGCCTTATTGAGAGACTCAAAGAGATTATATTCCATAATTTGTTTTAATTTTACCATTCCATAATCTATCTGGTGTGCATTTAAATAGGTTAAGTTTCTGGTACTTTCCACGGTACGTTGCCTTAATCTTGTTCTATCTTTCAGCTTGTAAATCTTATAAGCAGGATTACTTGTTTAAGGAAGACGGACAAATTATTTCTCCTCAGCTTCAAAAACAAGTATTGGAAGCAGAATCCAACTACCTCCTAAAGAAAAATGACTTTCTTAGTATTGAGGTATACACAAATAAGGGTGAGTTGATAATAGACCCTAATAATGAATTGCTTGAAAGCAACAAAATGAATCAAAGAGAGAACCGACAGGTTCCTAAATACCTGGTACAACATGATGGTTTGGTCAAATTGCCCATTATCGGGACTTTAAAACTGGAGGGCCTTACCTTGGGCCAGGCCGAAAATTTATTAGAGAAAGAATACTCTAAGTTTTATAAAGATGCTTTTGTGGTAGCAAAGTATACCAATAAAAGGATCATAGTATTGGGAGGACTTGGAGGAATGGTTTTGCCCTTGGAAAATGAAAACACTAGTCTTCTGGAGGTTCTTGCATTAGCGGGTGGATTCAATAAAGACTCTAAGGCCCACAATATACGTCTGTTACGGGGAGATCTAAATGATCCTGAAGTTTATTTAATAGACCTTTCAACCGTGGAAGGAATGAAACAAAGTATGGTTCCAGTTCAACCGGGTGATGTGATCTATGTGGAGCCAGTGAGGAGGGTAGTCAGTGAATCCCTCAAGGATATTACCCCGGTGTTAAGTATTTTAACCAGCACACTTACGCTGATTATTCTAATAATTCAACTTTGAAACTGGAAAATAACCATATTGAGCAAAGAAGTAATTTCTCCAATCAACAGGAGCAGTTATTTGGAAACTTTGATTTCAATAAGTTGACGATTGTTATCAAAAGAAGTATCCTATGGGTCATTCTCATAATAATGGCCACAAACCTGGTTGCCTATTTGATTGTCCGATATACCAAACCTATCTATCAATCAACTTCAGATCTCAAACTCGATGTAAAAAGTGACGCTACCGTTTTAGGTATTCAAAATCCTAATGAAACTTTTGATAACCTGGCAGGAGAAATAGAACTGATTAAATCAAAATTATTTTTTAACAAAGTAATAGATGCTGTCAGCATGGATGTCACCTATAATTATTATGGAAAGATATTGACAGAAGAAAGGTATAAAACCTCGCCATTTAAAATAGACTACAAACTCCACAACCGGGCCCTGTATGACATTAAGTTTGATCTTGACCTGATTAATGACAAGGAGTTCAGGTTATCTTATCAGGGGGATGGTCAAGAAATAGTTAATGAATACAGATTTGGATTGCCCTTCAGCACGCCCCATTTCGATTTTGTAGTAAACCTTTCACCTTTCTATAATCCGGAAACCAGTCCCGGTAAATATTTCTTTACCATCAATAGCCGACCCGCCTTAATAAAGTATATTGAAAAAAACATACAGGTAATCCCATTGAATTTAAATGCCAACATTATAAGAATCGCCTTCAAAGATTACAGCCCTTACAAAGCCGGTGATTTAGTAAATGCTATAGACACGTTATATCTGGATTATACACGACAGGAAAAGAACAAAGCTACTAAGCAGCAAATTGACTTTATTAATACACAGTTAGAACAAACAGAAAAAAAGTTAGAAGCTTTTGAAGATTATTTTGAATCCTTCACCATCGAAAACAAGACCACCAACTTACAAACGGATATTGGGGAGACCATTGAATTGCTAGAGGAGATTGAATCAAAAAAATACCAGATCCAGTTCAAATTGATCAATACCAAATTAATCATTGAAGAGGTTCAATCAAATCAGCCAATCATTACCAGCACCATTGATCCCAAAGTCTATCCTGAAAATGTATTTCAATCCTTGGCAAAACTCAATGATTTAGTAAAAGAGAAAGAACTTTTGTTGGCATCCCATAGTGAAAATACATTTGTAATACGAAAAAAGGTCAATGAAATTGATTTGTATAAAAGCAGTTTGCTTAACCTATTAAACGATTTCAAACGAAATCTATCCAAAGAATTGAATGTCCTGAAACAAGAACAATTGACCCTGGAAAAGAACTTCAAAGAGTTACCATCATTAGGAACAGAATATTCGAAAAATCGCAGATTATATGCCTTATACAATGAGTTTTATATTTCTCAAATCCAAAAAAAGGCTGAGTTTGAAATTGCCCAGGCGGGTACGGTGACTAATTTTGTTATCTTATCTTCTGCAACTCTGCCTGAGCATCCCATTCATCCTCAGATATTCTTTATCTACGGTATTGGGATTGCCTCCGGTCTATTTCTTAGTATTTTTCTAATAGGTGTCAAATATGCTCTCCATAATAAGATAACCAGTCAAAGCGAATTGGAGAATTTAAGTTTGGCACCATTTCTTGGTATAGTGCCTCATCTGAATGGTGAAAAAATGGCCGAAACAAAGTTGATAATTCACGAAAATCCAAAATCAGCTGTGAGTGAAGCATTGAGATCCATAAGAACTAATATGGATTTCTTAAGTGCTAATAAAAAGAAAAAAATTATCAGTATTACTTCAACCGTGGCTGGAGAAGGAAAAACATTTATTTCAGTAAATCTGGGTGCTATAATCGCCTTATCAAATGTTCGTGTAGTAATCATTGATTTGGATATGCGGAAACCTAAGATCCATCTTGCATTTTCAGACGAAAATGGAGATAAAGGAGTGAGCACCATCTTAATAGATCGACACTCCATAAATGAATGTATTAGAAAATCCTCTATTAATAATTTGGATTACATCCCGGCTGGACCAACACCACCGAATCCTTCAGAACTATTGTTAAGTGATACCTTTGGGAGATTTTTAAAAGACCTGAAAGAGGTATACGACATTGTAATCTTGGACACCCCACCCGTAGGATTGGTTACAGATGGTATATTAGCTATGAAACAAGCAGACCTTCCTGTTTATATTATTAGGGCCGACTTTTCCAAAAAGGAATTCGTTAACAACCTCAATAGGCTCATAAGTGTAAACAAATTTAAAAACCTGGCTGTAGTATTAAATTCTTTAAAATCCTCCAAGGGAAGTGGGTATGGCTATGGGTATGGTTATGGAGGTTCCAGGTATTATGAATCGGAAGAAAAGAAGAAACTATCCTTATTTAACCTTTTCAAATTTTAATATATCCCTGTGTTTCCTTTTTTTTGGAAGAGACAGAAACCAGATCTCCGCCAATTGCGCGTAGATATTCATTCTCACCTTTTACCTCAATTGGATGACGGGGTTAAAAGTATGAGTGAAGCATTAGAGATATTGAGAAATTTTGAACACTTGGGTTTTGAAAAGGTGATCACCACTCCCCATATCATGGGAAATTATTATGCAAATACCCCGGAGATAATAGAGCGGAAATTAAATGACTTAAAAACTGAAGTCAGCAAATCGGGTTTATCCATAGAAATCGAAGCGGCTGCCGAGTATTATATGGATGATCAATTTATTTCCATGCTGGATAACAAGGATCAATTGTTAACCTTTGGAGATAATTATTTGCTGGTGGAAACCTCTTATATGAACGAACCCATGTTCCTAAATGAGGTGTTGTTTAAAATCAAGTCTTTGGGTTTTAAGCCGGTAATAGCTCATCCGGAGAGGTATTTATATTTACAGGAGAAACCTGAAAAAATTTTGGAACTAGTTGATAGAGGGGCGCTTATGCAGCTAAATGTAAATTCCATTATAGGTTTTTATTCAATACCCACTAAAAAATTAGCCAGGTGGATGGTTGATCATGAAACAATTCATTTTTTGGGCAGTGACTGCCACAATTTAAAACATTTCAACATATACCAGAAAACGCTGGGACAACGGTATTTTAAAAAGGCGCTCTCTTTATCGCCGTTGAATACTTCTCTCTAGGTGTTTTTACACTTGGTGTGTTTATAATAACTATAGTCGTTACCTTTGCGCATTTTATGCAGTAAATCATTACATTACATTATATACAGAATTGGTTATGGCAGAGAATTTTCAAAGAAAAAGGGAGACTAAGGAGTTGTTAAGGAAGTTTGAGGAATTCCTGAAAGGTGATGGCAAAGTATATTTTGAATTAGAAGATTATGAAAAAATAATTGATTACTATTTAGATACTGAAAAATATTCGAAAGCTCTAAAAGCCTCTAAACTTGGAATGGATCAGTATCCCTTTTCTGCAGTTCTAATGTTGGATCATGCCCAGGCATTATGTAATCTGGAACAATACCAGAAAGCTTTGAAGGTCTTGGAAAAAGCCAACAATCTTCAACCCAATGATCCCGATATCTACTTTTTAAGGGGGAACACTTATTCTTTGATGGGAAAGTCCCAGGAGGCCATTAAAATTTTTAAAGAAGCACTGGATTTCTCTGATGATAAATCTGAAATCTATTATAATATAGGACTCACCTATCAAGGTATTTCTGAATATAAAATGGCCATATCCTATTATCAGAAATCCTTGGATGATAACCTCTTTCATGAGAGTGCCTTATACGAACTGGCTTACTGTATGGATCTTATGGGGGAATTGGAAAATAGCATCTCTTATTATAAAAAATTCATTGATCAAGATCCCTATTCCCACCATGCTTGGTATAATTTGGGCATTGTACTTAATAAACTAAAGAAGTATGATGATGCTATCAAAGCTTATGAATATTCTATCGCTATTGAGGAAACTTTCTCCTCAGCCTATTTTAACCTGGGCAATGCTTATTTGAATTCTGGAAAATTCCAAAAAGCATTGGAATCATATAAACAAACCTTGGATTTGGAAGGCGTCAGTCCGGAAGGCTATTGTGGGATTGGTAAAGCTTATGAACAACTGGAACATTATGACCTGGCGATCAAATATTACAGGAAAACCACGAAACTCGACAATTTGTACGATGAGGCATGGTTTGGGATTGGCAAATGTTTAAGTAAGCAGGATAAATGGTTTGAATCGATACATTTTTTCAACAACGCATTAAAATTTGATGCTGAAAATCCACAATATTGGCAAGCTATTGCCGAGGCAGAATTTAAAACCGGAAACATATTGTCAAGTTTAGATGCTTTTGAGGAAGCCAGTTTATTGGATCCATACAATATGGATATATGGCTTAACTGGTCTTTTATATACTATGAGCAGGGCGAATATGAGAAAGCCATCAATTTGATAGTGAGTGGTATCGATAATTTACCGGATCAATCAGAATTGTACTATCGCTTGACTGCTTATTTAATTGAAGCCGGAAAGTATAAAGAAGCCTTCAATTATTTAGAAAATGCCTTAATTTTGAATTTCGATAATCATAAAACGCTTTTTGAATTCTTTCCGAAACTTGAGACCCAAAAAGCACTTTACAAGATAATTGACCAGTATCGAAAAGAAGACCCTCAATGAACTACACACTCAGCAACATTCCCGAAAGAACTGAGAAGCCAAGACAGGTGGGATATACCATGGTAATGGACAAAGGGTTAAGTTTAAGAGAGGCCGAGGATTTTGTCGCCGTCTGTGGAGAATATGTAGACATCATCAAGTTGGGTTGGGCCACCTCCTATGTAACCCCTCATTTAAAGGAAAAACTAGAGATCTTTAGAAATGCAAAAATTCCTGTATATTTTGGAGGGACCTTGTTTGAAGCTTTTATAATTAGAAATCAATTCGAAGATTATAGAAAAATATTGGATAAATATTCGATGACATTTGTAGAAGTATCAGACGGGTCCATTGAGTTAGAACACGACCTAAAATGCGATTACATCAGTAAACTTTCAGAGCAAGTCACGGTGTTATCTGAGGTTGGCTCAAAAGATGCAGAGAAAATCATTCCTCCCTATAAATGGATAAAATTGATGCAAGAAGAGCTGGATGCCGGCGCCTGGAAAGTTATTGGTGAGGCAAGAGAAACAGGAACTGTAGGATTATTTAGAGCTT
>JAPUIM010000337.1 GCA_027297025.1 Bacteroidota bacterium
GAACGAGCTGATTGTTGGCAATAATTAAGAAAAATAATGAGTGGATTTGCACAAATTGCAAAACTTTACCCGCGATCCTAAGAGATTCCGGGGGTAATTTGAGTAGAAATCTTAAGTTAGAGACATAATGTATATAAATGCAATGCATTTATTCGGTTGTTGTTAAAGCACATTTAATTTTTTTTTAAATGAAATTAGTAGAGCTTAGGTTACTTCATATTTAAATGTTCGATAAACTTTTATTATTCAATTTGTTAAAGGAGACAGCAGGATTTACTATTTTGCTAAAATAAAATTATATCTGCTTTAACACGTGAAATCATATTTTAAAGTCTTCCTTATACTTTTCTTTTTGGCGCAATTAGTACAAACTCCCAATTCTTGTTTGGCCCAGGGGAAAAAACAATCCTTGGAACAAATTATGGAGTGGTTGGAGATACAATTACATTACAGCTATTTCAAAGCGGAAGAAAACAACTGGTGGTACAACAATTTTGAATTTTACCAACCCGATAGCTCTATCATCTTCAAAAATACATTTCGCGATGGACCTAGAATCGGAGGAGAGAAAATCTATTATAAGCGCTCAGTTAAACTGAAAGACATCAATCCCAGCACCATCAGGATCAGCAAAAGTCGTATCACCAGCGGGAGATTTACAGAAGGAAAAATAATGGTCTTGAACACAATCCATAGGGAGAAAGTTGTTACCAAAACTGTAAACAATCGTTTTGCTGCTAAAGAATCTGCTATCAGGGTAATGTTTCCTGATTTCTTATTGGACAGTATACCCAACTTATCGGAAAAAGTAAAGGCTCATTTCCAAATGGCTATCAGGAAAATAAATCGACTGAAGGTGAGCGATCTTTCCCAGATTGAAAAGGTCAACCAGGTTTTTCGTAGTCTGGAAGGAAGGTTTTCCTGGGAGAAATGGAATGAAGCAGGAAATGGAGAGCCGGTAGAAACTGGTATCCGAAAATACCTTGTCCTGTTCAATCAAGACCGATTGGAAATCCAGGATTCAATTTATGGAAAGCCCTATCTTCAAAATAAAATCCTTATGGGCTATGATCAGAATAACAAGAATTTCTATCACTTTGTCTTATCCAGCGAAAAATCCTCACCTGAGTACCTGAAATTCCAATTGGCTGGTAAGGATAATTTGAAATTAGTTGGCAGGGATAATTTAAAATTGATTGGCGACGAATTTGAAGACCCAATAACCAATGCCACGATACGACAAGTAATTGAAATTTTAAATAACAATGAGCATTATATTTATTATGAAAAACTTGATGCCAAGAATTCCTGGATAAGGGCTGATTATCCCTACTCTCAAACGGTGTTCATAAGACAATAAACTGAAAGACAGGACTGACTTCCATTACCCTATCTTGTTTATTTAATATTATATATTTTTGCATTTGAGATAATACTCTATCCAATGGAAGCCAATCATTTTGACCTGATAATAGTTGGAGCCGGCCCAATAGGGCTAGCCTGTGGGATAGAAGCTAAAAAAGTGGGACTTACCTATGTAATAATCGAAAAAGGCTGTCTGGCAAATTCCCTCTACCACTATCCATTGAACATGACATTTTTCTCTACTTCAGAGAGATTGGAAATCGGAGAAGTGCCCTTCATTTCTCATGGTAATAAACCCAACCGATTTGAAGCCCTGGAATATTATCGAAGAGTAGCTTCTACCTGGGAGCTCAATACCAATCTATATGAAAAAGTGGAGGAGGTAAAGGATACCGGGCATAATTATCAAGTAAAGACCTCAAGGGCCTCTTATGTTGGTGAAGCAATTGTCATAGCCACCGGGTTTTATGATCTGCCTTACTTACTGCATATAGAAGGTGAGGATTTGTCCAAGGTCAAACATTATTATGATGAACCACATCCTTATTATGGGCAAAAAATTGCAATAGTTGGGGCTGCTAACTCAGCTGTGGATGTAGCACTGGAAACCTTCCGAAAAGGGGCCGAAGTAACTATGGTGATCAGAGAGGAAAGAATACGGGACAGTGTCAAATACTGGGTACGTCCCGATATTGAAAACCGGATCAAGGAAGGCTCAATTACTGCCTATTTCAATTCGAAAATAATCAAAATCACTGAACACGAAATCAAAGTGAAAACCCCGGAAGGAATTATCAGCTTAGAAAATGATTTTGTTTTGGCTATGACCGGTTATAAAATCGATTATTCCTTTTTGGAATCAATGGGGATCAAGATTATGGACGACGATATGCGCACTCCTGTTTATGATCCTGAAACTAATGAAACCAACCGGCGCAATATTTATTTAGCAGGAGTAATTTGTGGTGGCTTAAAAACCAACAAATGGTTTATCGAAAACTCAAGAGAACACGCGACTGTTATCATCGACCATCTGGTTAAAAAATTGAAAAAAGAAATTGTCTGAAAAAATTATAACACTTGCCACTTTTAGTAATTATACCGAAGCAAGTATTGTCAAGTCAAAACTGGAGTCCATTGGCATAAAAAGCATAATTTGCGATGGCAATATATTCCCCTATCTCCCTTTTTTCTCTGCAAAATTTGGGATACGGCTACAGATACTTCAAAGCGATAAAAAAAAGGCTT
>JAPUIM010000338.1 GCA_027297025.1 Bacteroidota bacterium
ATGGTTAATCCTGCGGCAAAGGCGATGGGACTATCAGTGCCTCCATGTACCCAACCAAAGTTGTAGTCACCTTCGTCACTAGTATTACCGCTAGACCAGCCATAGCCTACTCCCAAATACCAATCCAGGGTCATGACATTGCTAAGGACGTATTGTTTTCCATAGTTGATCATGATGGTTCCGGTTGAAATACTTTCCCTTTCATTTTCATTACCAAGTGTTGTAAACCGGTTCTCATTTTGGGTATAAAATCCAAAGGCCACTTCGGGACGAATATATCCACCCCGCAGATAGTGTGAGCCACGCAGGCCTTCTTCTACAAAATCCGGTTTTAGTTTAAACTTGGGACCTATCTTTAAGAATACACCACGTGCATCCCGGTCATCTACATCAGTTCCGATGCCAATTATACCTATCTTGCCCTCAACACCCATCCAGTTTTTTAAATATCTTTCGTAACCAAAAGTTAAATTTCCACTTAATGGAGATAGGAACTCCATCTTTACGGCCGATTTTTTATCGGTGAAATTACCGTATTCAATTTCCTGTGCACTTAGGTTCGTAAAAGCCAAGGAAAAAATTGCGATTATTACTAGCTTCTTCATTTTAATATTTTTTAAGAGTTTTATTTCAATTGATTCACATGTAAGACAGGGGAATGCCAGTCTACCCTTAAAAAAATTAAAAAAAAATTTAGGCAGTTGCAGGTGTCTGGAAAGGTAATGAAGGAAACGGGGTGGGTAATTTCTTTTAACCGCTCATCAAAGCCGGATTATGTATTCTGCAATCGATACAATAACGGTTGGTTCCTAATTCTTTTTTGCAATTCTTACAAATTACAACTTCATCCTTTGATTTATCCTGGGATTTTGTAGGTTGGGCCAAGTTTTCGAGGATTCTAGTTTATTTGCTTAGTACGGTAAACTCTACCCGTCGATTTTGCTGACGCCCTTCTTGGCTATCATTAGATACTTCAGGTCTGGTTTCTCCGTATCCTTTGGCCACAATTCTGGAGTCTGATATTCCTTGCTGAATAATGTAATTGCGCACTTCATCAGATCGGCCCTGGGAAAGGTTTAAGTTGTATTCATCAGAACCGGAGTTGTCGGTATGTCCAGCTATCTCTATTTCCAAAGTTGGATTTTGGTTCATCAATTCCACTACCCGGTCCAATTCGGGAAAAGATTCAGTCCCTAGGGTGGTTTTATCTAAATCAAAAAAGATATTGTTCAACCTAACCGTTACTCCAATTTCAATAGGGATCAATAATAATTCCTTAAATAAACCCTCATCACTATTATATTCAAACACCTCCAAGCTATCACTCAAATTCAAAAAACCCTCCTTAATGGCTCTGATCATATACTTCCCTTCTTCCGGCAGGATAAGCTGATAATAACCATCCTGGTTGGAATTTATTTTTAATTCTTTGCCATTAGGATCTAGGAAAGATACCGAAACACTCAACGGTTCACTGGTCCGTTCATTTAGGGTATTCCCGGTGAGCATAATTTCAGGTATGAGATATATATTTTTTTCTCGCTCCTCATAATAACTTTCCGCAACAATTTGTATGCTGTCCTTGAGAGGCTTATAACCTTCAAGTTTTGCAGTGAAATAATAAATGCCCTGATCGGGTAACTTTACCGAGAAATATCCCTCTTCAGCATCTGAGCTAAAACTTCCTGCTCCCACACCTTGAGCTTTGTAATTGACATTGGCAGCCAAAGGGTTATTATTGGATTGATCCAAAACCAAACCAAACAATAAGATCTCCGGCTTTTTGGGTATCATATAAAAATCTTTTCTAATCTCCTTTTCTTGTCCGGCATTGCTTAGGTCTACACTGTCGAGAAGATCATTAAATCCCTCTTTGAAGCCAGACAATAAATAATTGCGGTTATCATGAAGTACCACCTTGTAAAAACCACTCTCATCGGTAGTAAAAAAATGAGGATCCGCCCCTTCCGTATGGTATTCCATTTCGACTTCCAATGGTTGGTTGGTATCTTTATTTCTCACATATCCGGAAACCACCAGGTTTGGTTTGGGAATAATACCCAGTATATCCAAACTTCCTCCATCCGCCGACATATAAGCGCGGGTAGTAAATGCGTTCAGCCCCGAAGCATCCACAGAGTAGTAGGCATCAAACCCACCGGTGTTTAAAGGAGGCCCCATATTTTCGGGTTCCGACCAACTGAGCCAAGTATCATCTAACCGCGTCGTTTTGTAAATATCCATGCTACCCTTTCCCCCGGACCGGTTGCTGGCAAAGTATAGGGTTTTATTATTTGCCGCTAAAAATGGGCCGAATTCATCTTTATAGGTGCTTATTGGCTCCCCAATTTTTTTAGGTATGGACCATAGGTTATTGGCCTCCAAAAAACTTACATAAATATCACTGAACTTATGTTCTTTTCTTTCGCTAAAATACATGAGTAGCACCTTGCCATCACTTGACATGCAAGCCCCCGAAAATCTTCCCTGATCCATTTTTTGATAATCCTTTATCTTTAAGGCTACAGGCTTGCTCCATTTATTGGGCCCCAATCGACGAGTGGTGGAAAATCCTACATCTTTTTTGTTTACCCCACCTCTTACCAGTAAAGTTCTTCCATCCGTGGAAACACTCATTACCTGATTATAACGGTGGTTGTTTAATGGATCATCCATGTGAGTGGCGGGGCCCCAATCTCCATTTTCATCTTTTTCGGAATACCAAATGTCCTGACTATGTTCCTTACCGAATTTGTTTTCAGGATGATCAGAAACAAAAAAATACAAAGTATTTCCATCGGGCGATATAATGGGAGCGGATTCGTGATACCTGGTATTTACATTTTTACCCAATTTTACCAAATCATACAGATGTTCCTCTTCCTGGGCGTAAACAACTGATACACATAGGGTCATTAATGTTAACCATCTTTTCATCGTTTCCTGGATTTATGGTTAGTTCAAATTAATATATCTTTTTAAATAATTCATAAAAATCTGCACCAGTTTAATATTGGTAATCATTATCAAACCTGGACTATGGTAAAAATACCCAATACTACCAAGACCAGGGAAATAGCTACCCTGATGTATTTTATAATATGGTTGCTGAATTTTCTGGAACCATATTTTAATATGGTAAGGTAAAACCAAAACCACAATATATTACCCAAAGCAACACCAATTAGCAGGAGTGTTATGTCCAGGTAGGACATGTCTGAAATATTGAATTTTTGGATCTGGCTGGCCACAAATACCCAAAACAGAATAAAGCCCGGATTCACCCCGCATAAAACGACCCCTTTCAAGAAATCACGGATGGTCCTGATTTTAAATCGAATGGATGGAATCGCCGGGGCATAGTTTTCACTTTTTAATTGCTCTTTAGACAAGGATTGTTTTAAAAAATACCCTCCAAGAGCTATAATCAAAAACCCACCGGCAATTTCCCACTCCGAAGTCAATTCTTTCTGAGAAAAAAAACTGGCCCAGCCCAAAAAAGCTAATGCCGCAAAAAAAATATCAGTCAAAATTACTCCGGTCAAAAATGGGGTAAATCCCTGGCTTTTACCGGATAAAATGGAATGGGCTATCAACA
>JAPUIM010000339.1 GCA_027297025.1 Bacteroidota bacterium
GCCTGGGTATTTTTATGCTGGGTTGGGGAATAGCCCTCATCTTATTAGGGGTCCCTGTATTTGTATACTTTTTCGGCAAGAGATGGTATTGTTCCTGGGTTTGCGGTTGTGGAGGATTAGCAGAGACCTTGGGCGATCCTTACCGTCAACTTTCAGACAAATCGTTAACAGCTTGGAAAGCTGAAAGAATCATAATACACTCAGTATTGGTTTTCGCAGTGGTAATGACTGGAGGAGTGCTCTACACCTACTGGACCGGGAGCAGTGAAATCCTGGGTATAAATACCTACAGTATCCGGGAAACCTACGGTGCTTGGATCGGAGCTGGATTTGCCGGAGTAGTTGGAACTGGGTTTTACCCTTTTATGGGCAACCGGGTATGGTGTCGATTTGGCTGTCCGTTAGCCGCTTATCTAGGTATGGTTCAAAGGTTCAAATCCAGGTTCAGAATAACCACCAATGGAGGTCAATGCATTTCCTGTGGTAACTGTTCGACCTACTGCGAAATGGGCATAGACGTGAGATGGTATGCTCAAAGAGGTCAGAATATTATCAGGTCTTCTTGCGTGGGTTGTGGCATATGCTCGGCGGTGTGTCCCCGGGGCGTTTTGAACCTGGAAAATAGAAAAGAGGATGGTCGTTTCGGAAAAGCTGAATTATTGGGAAACGACAGTTTCAAATCACCTGCCTAACCCTTGTTTTTACGCCTGGGCTATGGAAGAATAGCCAACATATTGTAACTTTATTTTACCACCGATTTGGATTGGACTGACTCCTTCAGCAGATGAAAATTGATTTAGAGAAATACCTGGAAGAACGACACAGGATTAAAGACGTAACTGAAAATCCAGGTCCCGTAATTACTATTTCCCGCGAATTCGGTTGTGGGGCCATACCAATTGCCAGTAAATTAGCGGAAGCATTGTCGGAAAAGGGAAATTCGCTAGCTACAAAAACCCCTTGGAGACATGTAAATAAAGAAATACTCGAGCAATCAGCTCGAGAAATGCACTTGAACCCCTCAAAAATAGAATATGTATTTTCTCCTCATGAAAAAAATGTTGTGAAGGAAATGTTCGATTCGTTTTCCACAAAAAAACAACTCAATGACCCCAAAATCCATCAGACAGTGAAACAGGTCATTACCTCTATTTCTGAGTCCGGTCATGTGATCATCCTGGGTATGGGCGCGGTTTCCATTGCAAAAAATATCAAACAATCACTGCATGTGAAACTGATTGCGCCCTTGGAGTGGAGGGTGCGTAAAGTCAGTGACGAGCATAAAATCAATGTGGAAAAAGCCAAGGAATTGATCCTTAGGAATGATCAGTACAGGGTTTTATGCATTGAACATCTAAGAGGCGAAAGATATAGCTTCAAATTTTTTGATATTATCCTCAATGTGGCACAATTTGCTGAACCGGAAATCATTGATATCATAAAAAGGGCTACAGAAGTAAAGAATTTGGCTTATTGAACCAGCGATTTACCTATATCAACTTTTTTGTGGTTTGACTGCATAATTCATAATTTTGCTATCCAATACTTAAAACTTAGTAAATAAGATAAATGAGTTGGAAAAATATCATTTTGTGTTTTGTCCTGGCCACTAGTTTTTATAGGTGTAAAGAAATAAAAAAAGTAAACAATGCCAGCATAAGGTCGCCTCGCGGAGATATCAATGTGGTTTTTCTGTTGGACCACGCCGGGAAGCCAGCCTATTTAGTTTATCATAAACAAAAGCTAGTAGTTGACACTTCCTATTTAGGATTTAATTTTAAGGATCAGCCTTCCCTGTCCGCCAATCTGGAAATCGAATCTACTTCCTTAAGTACTAAGGATGAAAACTGGGAAACCGTATGGGGGGAAGACCGGAAAATTCGCAATAGCTACAATCAATTGAAGGTGTTTCTGAAAGAGACTTCCAAACCTAATCGGAACCTGAATATCATATTCAGGGTATTTAAGGATGGTTTGGGCTTTAGATATGAATTCCCGGACCAATCGGGTTTGAAAGAGTTGGTGATAACTGATGAGTTAACACAATTTAAAATGACTGGAGATCACATGAGTTGGTGGATCCCCGCTGATTATGACAGCTATGAATACCTGTATTCCAGCTCATTATTAAGTGAGATCGATGCCAATAAATACGCTGCTATCAAATTAGCCCCACCATCCATAAAAGAAAACAATGCGTCACATACACCTCTGACCATGCGAACAGAGGACTCACTTTTTCTCAGCATTCACGAAGCTAATCTCACTAACTACCCCAGTATGACTTTAAGGGTAGAACCTCAAAATGTACTGGTTTGCTCATTGGTGCCTGCTTCCGATGGATCCAAGGCCAAAATCTCCACGCCCTTTCAAACCCCCTGGCGAACATTACAGATAGCTGAAAGGGCAGGTAGTTTAATAGAATCAAAACTAATCTTAAATCTCAACGAGCCCAACAAAATTAAAGATGTCTCCTGGATACAGCCTATGAAATATATGGGGATTTGGTCGGCCATGCATTTGCAAAAATTCGATTGGAAACTGGGCCCCAAACACGGAGTTGACACAAAAAATACCCTGAGGTATATCGTCTTTGTAGCAAAACATAAGATCCCGTGATTTTTAGTGTAAGGATGGAATGTCGGCTGGGAAAGTTGGGGGAGCGATGATCAAAGCGAAGGGTTCGACTTCACTACCCCATATAAAGACTTTGATATAGAAAAAATAGTAACCTATGGAAAGGAAAAAGGCGTAGAATTAATTGGACATCATGAGACTGGGGGCGGGGTAGAAAAATACGACCGTGATTTGGAAAAGGCCATGGCCTACTATAACCAACTAGGTATAAGATCAGTAAAAACGGGTTATGCAGGAAAAATAAAGCCCGAAGGAGAGTATCATCACGGACAATGGATGGTCAATCACTATCGCAAAGTAGTGGAAGTAGCAGCAAAAAATAAAATAATGGTCATCGCCCATGAACCGATAAAAGCCACTGGGATAAGAAGGACCTATCCTAATATGATGGCCAGGGAAGGACTCAGAGGTTCTGAATTTAATGCTCCTTGGGGAGGTGGAAATCCGGCAGAACACCT
>JAPUIM010000034.1 GCA_027297025.1 Bacteroidota bacterium
ATCTATATCATCCCGCATGGTCACATCTCCACATTGCACCATGAAACCCTTGATCACCCGATGAAAAATAGTGCTATCGTATTTGCCCGATTGTGCTAGTTCCAAAAAATTGGCCTTATGTAGCGGTGTTTCATCGTACAACAATATTTTCATATCGCCAAATTGAGTATGGATGGTAATGATAGTATCTTGATCTCGATTACAAGCCATCAATAAACTCAATCCTGCCACCCATATGAAAATACTTATCTTATATTTCATCATCATAAAATTGCCTCAAAATTAAACTAATTTTGCATTTGGGATTTTACGGCTTGCAAAATTGTTTCCCCTCCCGATTCCAACACCCGTTTTCCTAAATCTTTGCCCACTGTTTCCGGTTCCTGGCTACTACTTTGAATCGTATGTTTAACTATTTGCTGCCCATCTAAACTAATTACACCACCGGTAAGTGTAATAGTTTGATCGATCAAGCCCGCTAATGCGAACACCG
The DNA here is from genome assembly GCA_027297025.1 of Bacteroidota bacterium. GTDB lineage: Bacteria > Bacteroidota > Bacteroidia > Cytophagales > Cyclobacteriaceae > JAPUIM01. Next base: position 494 of record JAPUIM010000034.1, read on the forward strand.
GAACACTGCATCCCCCCTGCATGGTTTTTAAAAATGCCCTTTCCGCGGTAATACATGTTTCCGTGGGTGGGTGGTTCACAATTTCCCTTACAATGGACCACTTTGTGGGTTGTAGGGAGGTGTGAGCCTCCACTGCAATACTTCCTTGACCTACTGCCGGCACAAATACATCGGTTGGCAGTTCACGTTTTATTAAGTCACCTTTCCCCATTCGATTTACTCCTGCGTAGGCCAACATAAGCACATCACAATCCCCCGACATCATTTTGTTTATCCTGGTCTGCAAATTTCCCCTCATTTGAACCCCTTTGGCTTTGGGATAATATTTGGCAAGAAAAGCCAGTCTTCGTACTGAGGAAGTGCCAATTTTAATTCCTCTCAAATCCTCGGGATTCAAGTCTTTATGGCTCACTAAAACATCATTTGCTTTTTCCCTTTCAGTAAAACCTATTATTTCCAATCCTGAAGACAATTCCGACTGCAGATCTTTGGCGCTGTGCACCGCAATATCAATAACACCCTGGAAAAGCTTTTCCTCTATTTCCCGGGTGAACACTCCTTTGCTCCCAATCTTGGAAATTGAAACCCCTAGCCATTCATCTCCCTTGGTTTGAATCGGAATTATTTCACAATCCGATCCAGCCTTTTTTAACAAACCCGCCACGTATTGCGCCTGCCAAAGAGCCAGCTTACTTCCACGGGTACCTATTCTGAACGTTTCTTTCATCTTAGGCTTTTAGAGTTTTGGCTATAACCAAAGACAAATCGAGGAATACTATTTTAGGGTTGGCATTTCTTTCCAGGTGGTAGATCGCTTGATTCAAGGCTGCGGTAAGTTTATCTACTTTATTGGGATCCATCACACTCTCGAATTTTGTTAAGAACTCCACCTCACTTTCCTGAATACGAGCAATCTCATGCGCTCCTACTTTAGCAATAAGGGTTTCTCTCATCATATTCATGGCATATTGTAAAAAACTTTTTTGGGCCACTTTACCCATTTTTTGGTATTGGTCAGACCAACCAACCATTTTGGTCAGATCAAGAGTATAACAGATACGCATCCAGTCCTGGAACATGTCCTGGTTATCATTTTCGAGACTTCCTATAAGTTTAATGGCTTCCCGCATATTTCCCTGTGCCAGTTGAATGATTTGTCCAACTCGCGTTTCATCAACCTGGATCTGTTTAACCAGATATTGCTCTACCTCCTGATCTGAGAAAGGCCTGATGTGTATGGATTGTACTCTGGAAAGAATGGTAGGTAGCAAATTATCAGCCTGATGAGAAACCATCAAGAAAAGAGTCCTGTCCGGTGGTTCTTCCAGAATTTTTAGGATAGAATTAGCAGCTGATGGATGCATCCACTCAGGTAACCAAATCAACATGACCTTGAACTGGCCTTCAAATGCCATCAACGACAAGTTTTTGATGATCTGCCTGCTTTCTTCTTTACTAATGTTTCCCTGTTTATTATCTGCACCGTAGTAATTATTCCAATCATTTAAATTTTGATACGGATTTTTTAAAATGAAGGATCTCCACTCATTTAAATAATTAGCACTGATTACATCCTTACCGGTAAATTTTGCATTTGGACTCACCGGAAAAACCAAATGGAGATCGGGGTGAATTAATTTATCTATTTTGGAACAAGCAGCACATTCGCCACAGGAATCAATTTTCGTCCTGTTAAGGCAATTTAAATAGGATGCATAAGCCAGAGATAAAACCAAATTACCGCTACCCTCGTGACCTTGCAACAATTGGGCATGAGGGATTTTATTGCTTAGCACACATTTGATCAAGTTGCCCTTGATCTCATCCAATCCCGGTATGTCGGCAAAACGCATTTATTTTCAGACGTAGCTTAATTCTCTTCCCAGACCCGGTATTGGGCGGTGTGATCAAAAAGATAAACCAAGATATCGCGATCTACTTTTTTTAGTTCGACTTGCTTCCGATTCATCATTCTTTCGGTGGTTTCGATTGCCTTATCCAATTTATAGGTGCTGAACCCATTATGGCCTCCCCAGGCAAAAGATGCAATAAAAGTCCTGGGAAAACCCGAACCAAAAATATTGGAATACACACCTACTACAGTTCCAGTATTGAACATGGTATTGATGCCACAGTTTGAATGATCACCCATCATCAATCCACAAAATTGTTGTCCGCTATTTTCAAATTCACCTAAATGATAGTTCCAGACTTTTACATCACTGTAGTTATTTTTCAGGTTAGAGGTATTACTATCAGCACCCATATTACACCATTCCCCAATCACCGAATTTCCCAAATATCCATCATGGGCTTTGTTACTATACCCAAACATTATTGAATTACTTACCTCGCCACCAATGCTGCAAAAGGGGCCAATGGTGGTATCTCCTCTGATTTTAGCCCCCATTCTCACTATGCTCGATTCTCCTAATGCAAATGGGCCCCTTATAATGGCCCCTTCTTGTACTTCCGAATTTTTACCCAAATAGATGGGACCATTTTCGGCATTCAATATAGCTGCTTTCACCGAAACCCCTGGTTCCAACCACACATCATCTCCATTATAAATGACAGTATGGGCATCACTTATTTCATTTCTGTTGGTTTCATCCAGAAGTTTAACATCTTCCCTTATCTGTTTACCATTACTCTGAAAAATATTCCAATAGCGTTTGATAAGGTTAGGGACATGATCAATTTCAACACCTGTTAATCCTGACAATTCTGATGGATCCTGAAACTTGCTCATGGTCGTATCATCCAGATGAGCGGCCAATAACAGCCCCTGATATTGTATTATCTGACCCGGGGATAGTTTATTAAGGATGGCCAGTATTTGAGAGTCGGGGATCACTGCACCGTTGATAAGTAAATTTTCCTTTTCTATATGAATAGGGAATTTAGAGGATAAATAAGGTTGGGTGAAATGAGAAACCGTGGTTGTTTGCAAATATCTTCTCCATTTCTCAGTAATGGTAAAAATTCCCATTCTTATCTCGGCCACCGGCCGGGTATAGGTGAAAGGTAGTAGAGAATTGCGTATCTCTGGAAAGTCAAACAGGATAACATTCATAGGGCAAAAATAAAAAAGTCTCCATGATATTATTATCGGGGAGACTTTAATTCAGATTGTAATATGATAATTACTTCTTCTTATACCTTCGGTTAAATTTCTCAACCCTACCTGCGGTATCAACAAACATCTTTTTACCAGTGTAAAAAGGATGTGAGGCTGAGCTTACTTCAATTTTTATTAAAGGATAAGTTTTCCCATCCTCCAACTTGATAGTTTCTTTGGAAGTCATGGTAGATCGCGTAAGAAACTTATGGTCGCTGGAGGTATCTAAAAACACGACTTCTTTATACTTCGGATGAATATCCTTTTTCATTTTTTTTATTTAAAACCATACATTTAAGCGGGCACAAAGGTAACTACTTCCTGACAAAATTCACAATCAAGTATTCACATTTTGTTAATGGCCTGTTTCAGTTTAGGGGAATTATTGCATTTATATCAGTCCGTGAAAAGACAAAATGTAAAGAACCATTTGAGGAAAAAATTTGCAGATAGGATCTTCGCTGGATTTAATGGTCATTCCATAGCCGCTTCAACGATTTACACCGGCTGCTTGACGAAAAAGTCATGTGGTATAAATTCACCCTTGAGGTACTTAAAACAGGCAATCGCATCCAAATAAAGCTCATTCCAGGAGAGTTGAAATAAATTTACTATCACCCTTTACTGTCATTGAAATGAAGTAATTGGTTAACTTGTAGGCCAAAATCAGCAAATTTTGGCCAGAAAAGGTATATTAATTGGGTTTATAATCTTTCTTTCCAACTATCTGGGAGCACAGGGTACCTATGCTCCATTAAACCCCGATTATTATTACTTATTGGACAGATTTGAAATCAAGCAGGGCAAATTTGGGCCTGATAATTTCAGTACGGTAAAACCATATCAACGACAAACTATTGTACGAAAATTGGATACGCTTCAATCGAAAGGAGTGCCGCTTTCCAGTCGCGATCGATTCAATTTAAATTATCTCTATCAAGATAGTTGGGAATGGGCGGGGGAAGGAGAATTCTATTCCCAAAAACCATTTCTCAAACATATCTATAAAAGTAAATCCGATTTTTACCATGTGAAGACCAAAGATTTTGATTTGCATCTAAACCCCGTCTTACACTTGGGAGTGGGGATCGATGCTGATGCTGAGGGTACACCATTTATTAATACCCGAGGAGTAGAATTTCGGGGCATGATAGATGAAAAAGTAGGATTTTATTCCTTTTTGGGAGAAAATCAAGCTATTTTTCCTGGTTATGTCCAACGGTATATTGACAGTACTTCGGTTATTCCTCATGAGGGCTTTTGGAAAACATTCAAGGACAATGGTGTGGACTATTTCACGCCCAAAGGTTACATAACATTTAATGCCAGCCGTCATATAGGCTTCCAATTTGGCTATGATAAAAACTTTATTGGTGACGGTTATCGGTCTTTAATACTTTCCGATTTTTCCAGCAATTATTTGTTTCTGAAAATCAATACCCAAGTCTGGAGGATCCAATATACTAATCTCTTCACCAATAAGATAGCTGATGTCATTCCAGTACCGGGTGGGGGATTGTCAGGAGGAGGTGATTTTCCCGAGAAATATATGTCCTTGCACCGACTTGGAATCAATGTGACCGATAATATTCATATTGGCCTTTTTGAAGCGATCGTATTTGGGCGTCAAGACACCTTGGGCAATAATCCGTTTAAATTGGTTTACCTGAACCCGATTATCTTTTATCGGGCAATAGAACAACAAGGTGGGAGCCCGGATAATGCACTGCTGGGACTGGATTTCAAATGGAATTTTGCTCATAAGTTTTCGGTTTATGGGCAATTCGTAGTGGATGAGTTTCTCTTGGAAAACCTGAGAGAAGGCAATGGATGGTGGGGAAACAAATTCGGTCTGCAAATTGGTGGAAAATACATTGATGTGGGTGGAATAGAAAATTTCGACCTACAGCTTGAATACAATCTGGTCAGGCCATATGCTTACTCCCATTTATCCAACTTTACCAATTACTCCAATTACCAGCAGCCCCTGGCTCATCCTTTGGGAGCCAATTTTAGCGAATTTTTAATAGTTGGCCGATACCAGCCACTGAATCGACTACAGCTTACGGGTAAATTAATAGTATCCAATAAAGGAGAGGATGATCAGGGTTCCAATTTCGGGGGGAATATATTACTGGATAACCGTACCCGAGAGCAGGATTTTAACAATGAGATTGGACAAGGGATCTCCACAGACCTTACATTTTTTGATTTTACCACCTCATACCAACTGAAACACAATCTTTTCCTAGATGTGAAATTTATTTATCGGGATTTGAATAGTGAAATTGATCTGCGGGACCTTACCTCAACTTATACTGCATTTGCTGTTAGGCTCAATGTTCCCCAGCGATTGCATGAATTTTAGTCCTTGGTATGAAGTGAAGTGGCATTATTTTTGTTTTCATAATTCACAATTCATGGTTCAATATTTATAAATTTGCCCTCCGAACCAGCCACATGGCATGAAAACCTATTTAAGAATCATCTCTTTGGCCCGGCCTTTTCGCCGCCATTTTCCATATTATGTCTTGTTTTCATTATTGGCCATTTTATTTGGACTGTTGAACCTCACATTATTAAAACCATTGCTGGATGTGATATTCGGTCAGATGGAGGCCGAAAAGTTGGCTGAGTATGTCTCTCGACCGGAATTTGCCCTCAACACCCAATACTTTTTGCATTTATTCAACCACTATATGTTGGAGTTTATCAATGAGTACTCGAGGTTCGGAGCATTGGCCTATGTATGTTGCATTATCGTTATCTCGGTTTTCCTGGCTAACCTTTTTCGATATATCGCTGATGTTATCATGGCCAATGTCAGAGCTGATGTAGTCAAGAGACTCAGAATCACCATTTTTGATAAGGTGAGTAGACTTCATTTGGGTTACTTTTCCAATCAAAGAAAAGGTGATATTATGTCGCGTATCACCAATGACGTACAGCAGGTAGAAGTTTCAGTGGCGTTTTCATTAAAAGTAGCATTCAGAGAGCCGGCCACTATTATCATCTATTTCCTGGTTTTATTTAGCATTTCAACAGAGTTGACCCTATTCTCTTTAATTATCATACCCATCCTTGGTGGAATGATCTCAGAGATTGCCAGAAGACTTAGGAAAAAGGCAGTGAAGAGCCAGGAATCATTGAGCAGAATCGTAGGGATTTTGGATGAGACACTTTCTGGTATGCGTATTATAAAAGCATTTACCGCTCGAGAATATATACTGGACAAATTTGAACAAGAGGCCACTCGCTATCGACGTATCAACGTATCTATGGCCCGTAAAAATGATCTAGCCTCGCCCCTTTCTCAATTTTTAGGCGTCAGTTTAATCTGTGGTATATTACTCTATGGGGGTTATATGGTGATTAATAAGAGCTCGGCTTTGGAGGCCAGTACCTTTATTATGTACCTCATCATTTTCTCCCAAATATTACCTTCGGCTAAGGAAATATCAAAAGCCATCAGCAACATTCAACGAGGATTAGTAGCTGGTGATCGGGTATTTAAAATCGTCGATACCGTTCCTGAGATTAAAGATGAACCGGACGCCAAAGAAATACCGGGATTTAAAGACCAAATTACTTTCAAGGACGTTTCGTTTGCCTATGAAAAAGAGGTGGTACTAAATAATGTTAATCTGATTATCAAAAAAGGAAAAACCATAGCTTTGGTTGGTCCCTCCGGAGGTGGCAAATCCACCATCGCTGATTTGATACCCCGATTTTATGACCCGACCCATGGTGAAGTTCAAATAGATGGTCACTCCTTAAAAGAATATAAAATTGAATCTATTAGAAACCTAATGGGCATCGTAACCCAGGAATCAATTTTGTTCAATGACACCATTTTTAACAATATATCATTTGGTAGTCCACATGCCAACCAGGAAGAGGTGACGAGAGCGGCTAAAATTGCCAATGCTCATGATTTTATCATGCAAACTGAAGATGGTTATCAGACTTACATTGGGGAGCGAGGGTCCAAATTATCGGGTGGCGAAAGGCAAAGGCTGACCATCGCCAGGGCGGTTTTAAAAAATCCTCCTATTTTGATATTAGATGAAGCCACCTCAGCCCTGGATTCGGAATCGGAGAAGTTGGTTCAAAAGGCCATCGCCAATTTGATGAAAAACAGGACCGCTATAGTTATTGCTCACCGTTTGAGCACCATCCAACACGCTGATGAAATTCTAGTAGTACAAAATGGTAATATTATTGAAAAAGGGACCCATGACAGCTTGATAGCAAATCAGGGACTTTATAAGAAATTGATGCAAACTGCCTAGAGTGATGAGAAAATTCAAGCGGGTCTTTTATTCCATTTATTTTTTGTTCCTGGTAATTTCTGTATTATCATCATTTAATTCAGAATATATGATGAATTCTTTGGGCATTATAGGAACCATCCTATTCCTAAAATATTGGGTGGGTTTAGGGTTCGGGTTGTTTACCGTTGAATGGATTGTTGAGAATATTCATATCAAAAAGCTTAAGAACAGACTTTCTATCCTTCAAAAGGAAAACACCGAAATCAAAGCGCGGTTATATGATCTTGAGTTCATGGAAAACCCCATGTCGGGATCGGAGGAGTCAAAGGAAAATGAAGAAAACACCGAATAATGATTTTGTGGATCATAAATTACTCATAAAAAAAGAGCTGCAGGAGGCCTCAAAGGTTTTAAGTGATTTTCTTTCTATAGAAGAAAACCTGCAAAGGATTCAACAAGGGGCCCAGTTGATGGCTAATGCTATCAACCAAGGGGGGAAGATCATATCCTGTGGAAATGGTGGTTCTTTTTGTGATGCCATGCATTTTGCCGAAGAATTATCGGGGCTTTTCCGCGAACAACGTCCCCCTATACCGGCGGTGGCCATTTCAGATCCTAGCCATATAACATGTACGGCAAATGACTATGGTTTTGGGCACATCTTCTCCCGCTATATTGAGGCTTTCGGGAACAAGGGCGATGTGTTATTGGCCATTAGCACCAGTGGTAATTCTGCCAATATTTTAAACGCTACACTAGCCGCAAAGAAAAGAGGGATGACGGTGATTGCATTGACCGGAAGAGATGGAGGAAAACTTGCGAAATCTGCAGATCTTGAAATCAGGGTGACCCATCAGGGTTATTCCGACCGTATCCAGGAGGTGCATATCAAGATAATACACAGCTTGATTTTTTTGATTGAGAAAATGGTCAATTTTTAATTTTCACCGGTAGATCAGGAAAAAATTTATTTTATTTCGTAACGCCATTTTTTCCTGCTATTTTAGTTTTCTCCTTAATATCTACCTGAATGCTATCAAAGACTTACGGGAGTGCGGTGCAAGGCGTTGATGCGGGCATTATCACGGTTGAAGTGAATGTAAGCCAAGGAACCAAATTTTTTATGGTCGGCCTTCCCGATAATGCAGTAAAGGAAAGTGAACAAC
>JAPUIM010000340.1 GCA_027297025.1 Bacteroidota bacterium
GTTGATCACTTCCAGGAAAGGTTTCCCAAATTTCATCACTTTTCCTTTGCCTACTCCATTAACCTGTCCTAATTCCTCGGTGGTTACGGGATAAGTAGTAGCCATTTCTTCCAAGGATGGATCCTGGAAAATCACATAGGGAGGCAAATTTCTATGCTTGGCTATTTTCTTCCGGATACCCTTTAGGAGTTCAAATAAGTTGGGATCATAGGCCTTTAACTGTATCTCTTCCGGTGCGTCTTCTTCTCCTTCCAGATTGAATTCATGGTCTTTGGTGAGATTGATCGAAGTAGGTTCGATCAAAAATTCCTTTCCTTTATCGGTTAATTTTAATACACCAATTTTTTCAATATGTTTGGCCAGGTATTCATACAAAAGACTTTGGCGAAATACAGATTTCCAAAGATCCGGTTCGTCTTTACTCCCTCGCCCAAATACCGGGAGGGAATCGTGGTTGTAACTCTTGATATATTGATCACTAACTCCTCTTACCAAATTGACCAGATGGTCCATTTCGAATCTTTCTCCGGTTTGATTGACCGCTAACAAGGCATTTGTCACATATTCCTTCCCTTCAAAGCTCTCTCTAGGATGAAGGCAGTTATCACATTTTCCGCTGGACTTGCATTCAACTTCATCATACTCTTCCCCAAAATAATGCAATAGCTGCTTTCTCCTACATACCGAAGACTCTGCATAGAAAGACATTTCCTCTAACAATATTTTGGCATTCTCTCTTTCTTGTACCGTTTTGTCCTTATTAAATTTTTCAAGCTTTAGGATATCCTTATAGCTATAAAACATGATGCAATTACCCTCCAATCCATCCCTGCCAGCTCTACCTGTTTCTTGATAATAACCCTCCAGTGATTTGGGGGTATCATAATGTATTACAAAACGAACATCCGGCTTGTCGATGCCCATACCAAAGGCAATGGTAGCCACTATTACCTCAATTTCCTCATTGAGGAAATCTTCCTGATTTTTCATACGAACAGGTCCTTCCAGGCCCGCATGGTAAGGAGCTGCTTTGATATCATTGACACTCAACAATTCGGCGATTTCCTGCACTTTTTTTCTGCTTAGACAATATACGATCCCCGATTTTCCTTTATGGCCTTTAATGAATTTGATGAGCTGTTGTTTGACGTGCTTTTTAGGGCGAACCTCATAATACAAATTCTTTCGGTTAAAAGAAGATTGGAAAAGTGCTGCCTCCTCCATTTGTAGGTTTCTACGTATGTCCAATTGGACTTTGGGCGTGGCTGTGGCGGTTAAGGCTATAATGGGAAGGTCGCCCAGTTCAGTAATTATGGCTTTGATCCTGCGGTATTCCGGACGGAAATCATGACCCCATTCGGAAATACAATGCGCTTCATCAACCGCTACAAATGAAATGTCCGCTTTTTTCAGAAAGATAACATTGTCTTCCTTGGTGAGCGATTCTGGAGCTACATATAGTAGTTTTATTTTACCCTCTAGGGTTTCGTTTTTCACTCTATTCATCTCCGATTTAGAAAGAGTGGAATTGAGAAATTTGGCGTTTACCCCAACCGCATTCATCTGGTCAACCTGATTTTTCATTAAAGCGATCAAGGGGGAGATAACAACCGCGGTACCCTTTTTGATAAGTGCCGGTAACTGATAACACATGGATTTACCTGCTCCTGTAGGCATAATCACAAAAGTATTTCTGCCTTCAAGAATGTTGGTAATAATACTTTCTTGTTTGCCACGAAAATGGTTATAACCAAATACCTCCTTTAACTTATCTTTTAATATCGTTTCACTAAAGGCTAACATCTTTGTGGTAAATCCTTAAGAATTTAATGATTTATGTATATTTGGTTCGGTTTTTTATATAACGTTGGCAGATTTGAATATAGTAAAAAATATTAAGAAAATCGCGGAGAGAGTATTATTAAATGAAGCAAAATCTATAGCCAAAATTGCTGAACTAATAGATGATGAATTTGAAAAATGCGTACTTGAAATATTAAACCTCAAGGGGCATGTAATTGTTACGGGAATCGGTAAGAGTGCCATAGTTGCCAACAAAATTGTATCCACGTTAAACTCCACCGGTACTCCGTCGATTTTTATGCACGCAGCTGATGCCATACATGGTGATTTGGGTATGGTACAGCCCGGGGATGTGGTGATATGCATATCTAAGAGTGGAAATACACCTGAGCTGAAATTGTTACTTCCGTTATTAAGAAGATCCGACGCCAAGGTCATAGCATTGGTAAGCAATGTTCATTCATTCCTGGCCGATAAAGCCGATTTTATTTTGAATGCTACTGTAGACGAAGAAGCCTACCCTAACGTCATGGCTCCTACCACCAGTACCTCTGCTCATATGGCTTTGGGAGATGCTCTGGCAATATCATTATTAGAGGCTCGCGGATTTTCCAAGGAAGACTTTGCAAGATTTCATCCCGGTGGGGCGTTGGGTAAACAACTTTATTTGAAAGTAAAAGATATAATGGTTACCAAAGATTTACCCATTGTACATATCGAAGCCTATATAAAAGAGGTGATTATCGCTGCTTCTTCAAAACGGTTTGGTTCGGCGGCCATAGTGGATGATCAACAGAATCTGGTAGGCATTGTTACCGATGGAGACTTGCGCCGGATGTTGGAAAAACATTCAGAGATATCCAATATTTATGCCAAGCAAATTATGAACAAGAAACCCAAAACCATAGGTAAAGATGACTATGTAGTTAAAGCGTTAAACGCCATGGAGGATAACAATATTTTACAGTTGATAGTTGAGAAGAATCAAAAAGTAGTTGGCTTCATTCATTTACATGATATTTTAAAGGAAGGAATTTTCTAATGGATCCAAACCACTATGTAGTGATAATGGCTGGTGGAATTGGTAGCAGATTCTGGCCCTATAGTAGAAATGATCATCCCAAACAATTCCTTGACATATTGGGTATAGGAAAAAGTTTGTTACAGCTCACTTATGACCGGTTTATTAATATTTGCCAGCCGGAAAATATATATATAGTTACCAATGAAAATTACAAAGATTTAGTAAAGCAACAGATTCCCGAACTAACCAGCGACCAATTATTACTAGAACCAATAAGGCGTAACACCGCTCCATGTATTGCATATGCCTGCTACAAAATAAATAAGATTAATCCTCAGGCCTTGGTGGTTGTATCTCCTTCTGATCACGCCATATTCAATAATCGCCTTTTTTTCAGTGCTGTGAAAAAGGCTTTAAAGGTTGCACAGCAGGAGGGAAAATTGGTGACTTTAGGCATCACGCCCAAACGGCCGGAAACTGGCTACGGTTATATTCAATACATTCCTGATAAGGAAAAGGATTATAAGAGGGTCAAAACCTTTACTGAAAAGCCACAGATTGAGTTGGCTAAAAAGTTTATTGAAAGTGGCGATTTTGTATGGAATGCAGGAATATTTATATGGAGCATAGAGGCTATTCTAAAGGCTTTTGAAAAACATCTTGCCGATATTGCGGAGGTATTTGAGGAGGGGAACAAGGTTTATTTTACAAAAAAAGAAAAGGCTTTTATAAAAATAGCCTACTCTCAAAGCCGCAATATCTCTATCGACTATGGTATCATGGAAAAAGCCGAAGATGTTTTGGTTGTGCCAGGCGAATTTGGATGGTCGGACCTGGGTTCCTGGCAATCAATGCATGAACAAAAATCTAAAGATAAATCGCTTAACGTGGTTGACGCGAATGCCTTATTATATGATTGTAAAGATAGCTTGATCAAAGGTCCTGATGATCAACTTATAGTGGTACAGGGATTAGAAGGATACCTGGTGGCCTCCTGCGATAATGTTTTATTGATTTGTAAAAAGGATGATGAACAGAAATTCAGGGAATTTGTCAAAGAGGTCAAAGCTAAGAAAGGGGAGGAGTACCTGTAATACTTAAACCGATGAACCAACTTGCCGTACTTTCTCGTACATGGCTATGCCCGCAGCCACAGAAACATTTAAAGATCCTATCTTACCTCGAACGGGTATCTTAGCCTTTATGTTTGCTAATTGCATAGCTTCTTCGGAGATCCCATTTTCTTCTGAACCAAAGATCAGGGCACAGGGTTGATCTAGTTTGGTTTCGAAGATTAAATCATCTGCCTTTTCGGTACAGGCGATTAGAAAAAGGCCATTGTCTTTCAAAAGCTTCAGACTCCTGATTAAGTTTTCTACCCGGCAAATAGGCATTAAATTCAGAGCCCCAGCACTGGTTTTCATCGCATCTCCACCAATTTGTGCCGAACCTTTAGCGGGAATGACGATCCCATCAACTCCAGCACATTCCGCAGTTCTAACAATTGCTCCAAAATTTCTAACATCGGTGATCCTATCCAGTACCAACAAAAAAGGATCCTTTCCACCTTCAAAACATTGACTTATGACATTATCCAGTGAACTAAAGTGGATAGATGCAATAAAACAGATGGCTCCTTGATGGTTTTTTGAAGTGATTTTTCTCAATTTTTCCCGTGGCACCCTACTTAGCGGCACTTTATGCAACTTGGCCAAATTAATCAGTTCATTGATAAGATCATTGGAGAGGTTTTTTTGTACTAATAATCGATCTATTTCTTTTCCTGCCTGAATGGCCTCGATGATGGCCCTGCTACCAAATATAAAATTTCTTTTTGACTGATTTGATGTGGTTTGCACTATTAATCCTTGATTAGAGGTCTTCCTTTTCTCCACGAACCCACTTGATTAAACCAAACTTGATCAAAGGTATTATCTCTAATCAATTGGTAATGTTTACTGGAAAAAATATTTTTAACCTTTTTGAAATCAAATCTCACTTCAGGTCGACTGCCCAGTTTAAAATAAACCCAGGTTTCAAGGTCCCATGATCTCAAAACTTGATCAGGAAGTCCAAAAGTAAGGTAAATCATACCTTGGTCGGTCTTCCAGCCTTCTTTATAGTTTGTGAAAAAAATATTGGCATTTGCGGTTTGATTGAAATACCGTCGCACGATTCTTTTCGCTCTCTGTGAGGATCGGGTAAGATCAAATAGGTAGCGGTCAAGTGCCTGTTTAATATTGTCGGCACTACGTAATTCTTCGGCTTCTTCTTGGGTACTGATGTAAACCAGTGGATCGATGATTTTCCGGATATGTTTAATCCTGGGGAAATAGCGATCACTTATGCGTATTGATATACCATTAAACGAATTGGTATCGCTCTGAAAAAAATACAAACCTTCTTTCTGTAGATTTATATTTGATCCGGTAGGAATCGTAAACATTGAGTCAATGGTCAGTCTCTTGGACAGGGAAGTGCTGGTGATCATGGGTGGTTCGGCGTACTTGAAGTTATCGCGATAATGGTAAGCAAAAACCTGTTCAACCGAATCATAATAAGATATGATCTTAAATGAGTTGGAAGCTGAAAGGAAAGGTTTTAGATGAGGGTGTTCCTGGCCTTCAACCCATATCAACAAATCTGAATCCGGAAAATCCTTGGGGTGATTCAAAGTAATGTCATAATAAAAATACCTTGTATTGACGGTATCAGAGATATTTAGCAAAAGTATAGTCGGGGAGCTACCTGCAATTATGCTTGTATTGAAGTAATAATTATGATCAGTGGAATCAATCATGTTGTCAGCAAGAGATAGAAAAGTTGGTTGAGTAATATTAATATTATCTTCATAGTCCCTAATAAGCTGGTAAGAATATTGAAAGCCCCGGATCGAAAGGTGTTTTGATAAAGTCAATTGAAAAAATAGGGATAAAGCGGTATCCGATTTAACCAATTGATAGTTGACAGAGATTTCCTGATATCCATCATATAGATGTTTTTGATTTAGCTTGTTTAAAATGAGTTGAGCATGACAAGTGTTGATTGTCAGGCAAAAACAACCAACAATAAACGCAATCACTTTTTTATTTAAACTTTTCTGAGGAATCAAAATACCGAAATATCCTACTTCAAATACCCTTAGACTCTTATTGTTGAAATTACTAAATTTCGAAATTAAAATGATAAAATAAGAATATGGCATTCATAAAAGTAATTGACTACCCTCAGGCAGAGGGTCGTTTGAAGGAAATATATGATTATTTAATTAAGAAGAGAGGGAAACTAGCGGATGTTCATAAAATTCAAAGTTTAAACCCGGAGTCAATTTTAAAGCACATGGATCTTTACCTTCACATTATGTTTGGGTCCTCCCCCTTAAAAAGGTACCAAAGAGAAATGATAGCAGTGGTGGTTTCCATCAATAATCAATGTCCTTATTGTGTCACCCATCATGGAGAGGCGCTTTTGCACTTTTGGAAAGATGATGGAAAACTAGCCAATTTTATAAAAGACTATTATGGAGCCGGACTTAACGCTAAAGATCTGGCCCTTTGCCGTCTGGCAGAGACTTTGACCATCCATCCAAGCCAAATTGATGAAGCTTACCATAAAGATCAGTTGAAGCAACCGGGTTTAGATGATCGTTCTATATTGGACGCGTCATTGATCATAGCCTATTTTAACTTTGTGAATAGATTAGTGTTGGGCTTAGGAGTGGAGTTGGAAGCCGATAGTGGAACTGGTTACGAGTATGAGTAACCAAAATTTTATAACAGATCATTGGCTAAATTTGCCAAAATAGATCTTTCCCCTTTTTCCAGGGTGATATGAGCGTAAATTGGATTGCCCTTCAACCGATCAATAAGATATGATAGCCCGTTGCTTTGAGAGTCGAGATATGGGGTATCGATCTGGTGA
The DNA here is from genome assembly GCA_027297025.1 of Bacteroidota bacterium. Classification (GTDB taxonomy): domain Bacteria; phylum Bacteroidota; class Bacteroidia; order Cytophagales; family Cyclobacteriaceae; genus JAPUIM01. The sequence continues at coordinate 6,749 of JAPUIM010000340.1, forward strand.
ATATCACCCGTGAAGATGATCTTGGTATTTTCACCTGCCCGGGTAATAATGGTCTTCACCTCATGGGGAGTAAGGTTCTGTGCTTCATCAATAATGAAACATATGTTGGAGAAGCTTCTTCCCCTGATATAGGCCAATGGAGTAACCACGATTTTTTCATTGTTAACCATATCGTTGAGTCGTGAACCTTCCTTGTCATTTTCAACAAATTGATCTTGAATAAACTTAAGATTGTCCCATAGTGGTTCCATATAAGGATTCAGCTTGGATTTTATATCGCCAGGAAGGTATCCTATATCTTTGTTGGAAAGAGGAACAATGGGCCGGGCTAAATAAATTTGCTTAAAATTTCGTCGTTGTTCTAATGCGCCAGCCAGGGCCAACAATGTTTTACCCGTACCTGCTACCCCTTGAATTGTAACCAACTGCACCTCAGGATTTAGGATAGCATGTATGGCAAATGTTTGCTCGGCATTTCTGGGTTTAATACCATACACTGGTCTCTTTTCCACTTTTTCAATTTTACCGGAAACAGGGCTGAAATGAGCCAGCACAGAATTCTTATTACTTTTTAGTATAAAGTAATTATTGTCCAATGGCTTTTCATCCAGTATCTTATGAGGTTCAATTCCATTGTTGCTATAGATTTCATTGATACTGTCGGCAGCTAGACTTTCCAATACCAATTTACCGGTGAACAACGAACTCACATTCTTTATTTTACCGGTCTCATAGTCTTCGGCTTGGATATTGAGTGATTTTGCCTTAAGTCTTAAATTGATATCCTTACTTACCAGGATAATTTTTTTATTCTTAACTTCTTTTTTGAGATGAAGGGCTGCATTGAGGATCCTGTGATCAGCCTTATCTTCTTCGAATATCCTGGCGGTATCAACCTCGGAGCTGCTGGTCATGATCACCTTAAACTTTCCCTTGTTTTTGCCATTAAGCGGTATCCAATGTTGAAGGCTATGGTCCCTGGACAATTCATCAATGGTTCTTATGAATTCGCGAGCCTCGAAGTTCTTGGTATCGTTACCTTTCTTAAAGTGATCTAATTCTTCCAACACTGTTATGGGTATCCCCACGTCATGCTCGTCGAAATTCATTATTGCATCATGATCATAAAGGATTACCGAAGTGTCAAGTACAAATATTTTTTTCTGTTTCTTAACTTCTGCCATCAGGACCAAACAATTAGAAATTAATGGGGACTTGATTCAACAACATCAAATCTTGACAAAGATCACTTAGAGGGAATAAATTCAAACAGCGTAGATTTCAAAGACAAATGTACTATAATACCACCAAGGTCGGAAGAAAAAGATGTTAACTTTTTCCTCAATAATTAATTATATGGTGCTAAAGTAAAAATATCCTGTTTCATTTGGGGTGCCAGGGAGATGACATTAGCCAGGGTCAATTTTACTAAAGTTTCTGAGGCATTTTCCCGGGTCAGATGGGCCATTTTATCGAATTGATCTACGGTTATGGATCGGTGTTCTTCCAGGTATTCCATCAATAATTTTTCTTTGATACCAAAATTGAAATGGAGATTTTCTTTTCTGGTAGTTCTTTTCATTATTTCCAGTACCTCCCTACTTGCTTGGACGGTCTTATCATTGATTCTGATATAGGCCTTTCTTTTCCTTCCTTTTTGATCTAAAACAAAATGTGGTTTCCTTTTGCTTTCTCTAACATAATAGGCCAATAATCCTTTATGCGAGGACAAGTTGACTACATGAAACTTATATTTCAATCGTGGCCTGCAATAAATTCTTATGGCTTCTTCAAGAGCAAATGCGTCTTCTTCAAAATATTTCAATCCGGAGACCGTTCCATCGTCATCTACCCCAACCAATAGCCAACCACCTTTGGTATTAGCAAAAGCTACTAGTTCACGGATGATTTTGAGAGGAAAAGCTGCCTTCTTTTTGAATTCAACTACATCGTTCTCACCTCCTTTGGTGAGCTTTATTATGTCAGAGAGTACCATTAATGATAAGCAGCCTAAAATTCATAGCCTAATGCTTTAGACACTTTCATTATAATCATCCACCTCCTCATCTAAATTGGGCATTGATAGCATGCTGCTTAACAGATCCTTGAATTGTAACCCGGAGGTAATCTGCTTTTTGCTTAACATACTGTATTCAGCCAGTCCATGCAATGCAAATTCCATCATCAATGTTTTTGAATGAGAATCTAACTGACCTTGATACTTATTTACCAAATCCTTAAGCCCCGGTACTGATCCCAAAAGTTCTCTAAATTCCTCATTGCCTAAATCATTCAAAATATCCAGTTTCCCTCCAGAACCAAACCAGTTAATGATCTTTTTATAGGGATTGTTTTCTTTTTTCTTCCTTAAGTCATCGGGATTGGGGAAATATTTAATGAATTGATTACGTATAGCTTTGCCTACCAGCGAATACGCGACAATGCCTGGACCTTCCTGTTCCCCCTCATAAACCAATTCCACTTTTCCGGTGATGGAAGGTATTACCGAGATGAAATCCGAAATCCTGATATGCGTTTCATCTTCTCCATTGATCAATGTCCTTCTTTCAGCAGAGCTCCATAAATTTTCAAAGGCGGTAATGGTCAGTCGTGCGGAAACTCCACTTTTAGCATCTATATATTCACTGTCCCGTGCTTCAATGGCTATTTGCTCTACCAGGTCTTTCACCAACTCCATCAACTTCACTTTGGATCTCTGCTGATCTTTGATCTGTGCTTCCTGCTGGGTTATTTTTTTACCAGTCTCAATAGACTTGGGATAGTGAGTAATTATCTGACTCCCAATCCGGTCTTTTAGTGGAGTGACGATACTGCCTCTATTGGTGTAGTCTTCGGGGTTGGCGGTAAAAACAAACTGTATATCCAGTGGAAGCCGGATCTTAAAACCCCTGATCTGTATATCTCCCTCTTGCAATATATTAAAAAGTGATACCTGTATTCTGGCTTGAAGATCGGGTAATTCATTAATGACAAAAATGCCCCGGTGTGATCGGGGGATCAAACCATAATGGATCACTCGTTCATCAGAATAAGGGATTTTGAGGGCTGCTGCCTTAATGGGATCAATATCACCAATCAGGTCGGCCACTGATATATCTGGAGTAGCCAGTTTTTCAGTGAACCTCTCCTGGCGGTGAATCCAGATAATAGGTGTTTGATCGCCTAACTCAGCCAATATATCTTTGCCGAATCTGGAAATAGGACCGAATGGGTCATCGTTTAGCTCTGATCCCTCAATGACCGGTATATACTCATCTAATAGCTCTACTAAAAGCCTGGCCATTTTAGTTTTGGCCTGCCCCCTTAAACCCAGCAGACATATATTGTGCATGGAAAGAATTGCCCTTTCAAAATCAGGAATAACAGTCTCCTCATATCCCCAAATACCCTGAAAGACCTGTTCTTTGTTCTTAAGCTTTTCTATTAAATTATCTCTTAGCTCAGCTTTTATTGACTTGGATCTATATCCAACTTCTTTAAGATCTCGCAAGTATTTTATT
>JAPUIM010000341.1 GCA_027297025.1 Bacteroidota bacterium
GATCCTGGGAACCGATTTTGAGTCATTGGATCTGGCGGAAAACCGGGGACATTTCTCGGATCTGTTAAAGGAAAATAAAATACCCTATCCCCAGTATGGAGTGGTAGAGAATGCTGATCATGCCATGGAATTGGCTGAAGAAATTGGTTTTCCCCTTTTGGTTAGACCATCCTATGTATTGGGGGGGCAAAGCATGAAGATCGTGATCAATGAGAAAGAGTTGGAATCGCATGTGGTGAAGATCTTAAAAGACATTCCTGGCAATCAAATCTTGCTTGATCATTTCCTGGATGGGGCCATTGAGGCGGAAGTAGATGCCATATGTGATGGGGAGGATGTGTACATTATAGGTATCATGCAGCATATTGAACCTGCGGGGATTCATTCGGGAGATTCGTTTGCGGTATTACCGCCCTATAATTTGGGTGATTTCGTGGTTCGTCAAATGGAGGCATATACCGAAAAAATTGCCCTGGCCCTCAACACTGTAGGTTTGATTAACGTCCAGTTTGCCATCAAAGATGACAAAGCCTACGTGATCGAGGCTAATCCACGGGCTTCACGAACCGTTCCTTTTATATGTAAAGCTTATCAGGAGCCCTATGTTAATTACGCAACCAAAATCATGTTGGGTTTCAATAAACTGAAGGATTTTAAGTTTCAACCCCGAAAGCAGGGGTACGCAATTAAAGAACCAATATTTTCATTTGATAAATTTCCCAATGTAAACAAAGAATTAGGTCCAGAGATGAAATCAACGGGTGAATCTATCTATTTCATTGATGATCTAATGGATGACTATTTCTTCAAAATTTACTCTGAACGAAACCTCTACCTGAGTAAATAGTTTGTATGGATAGCTATTTAATACACTATGATTAAGTTCCTGATCATATTATTTATCGGATTGTACATATTTTATAAGTTCAGTGGGTATCTGCTAAAACTGTTCTTATGGACTAATAAAAACCGCACTACTAAAAATTTTTCAAATCCACAAAGGAAACCCCACAAAAAGCCTAAAGATGGAAACGTAGATATCGATTATATCCCTCCCGATCAAACCAACAAAAAAAGCGACAAGGGTGGAGGGGATTACGTGGATTATGAAGACGTGAAATAAGCTACCACTTCTTCTTCTTTTTACTGTATTTGGAGGGTTTGGTCTTATTCTCCAGTTTTTTATACTTGTGCACCTTGTAATCGTTATAGCTTTGCTGATTTTGGTGAACTACCACCGTTTTGGAACAGGAGACGCCAACTAAGATAACCAAAATCCCTATTAAGCAGGATATTTTTAAGAAAGGCCTTTTCATAAAAGAAAGGTTGGTTATACTAAAGATAAGCATAATTGGATGAATCATCCAGTTATTGATAAGTTATACTGTATAAAAGGTAACCACCATTGATCGGGCCAAATTTGAAAAATATCAATATCTTTACAACCTTTATTTAAACTGAATAATTACCCCAACTATTAGTTAATGGCCTGGTTTACCCGTAAAGACAAAGGTATTAAAACACCAACCGAAGACAAAAGAGAAGCGCCCGATGGCTTGTGGTATAAAACACCAAGTGGGATCACTATTCATATCCGAGAATTAAGAAATAATGCCTATGTGTGTCCCGATGATGGATTTCATGTTCGCATAGGCTCCAAGGAGTATTTTGAGATCATTTTTGACAATAATCAGTTCGAAGAGTTCAACCAAAACCTACGGTCTGCTGATCCCCTGAAATTTACGGACTCTAAACCCTATTTCACCCGCATTCAAGATTCGCAAAAGAAAACGAATTTAAAGGATGCGGTGAGGACGGCCCATGGCAAGATGAATGGCTTGGACCTAATAGTAGCTTGTATGGATTTTAGCTTTATCGGTGGGTCCATGGGATCGGTGGTGGGTGAAAAAGTAGCAAGGGCCATTGACTATTCAATTGAACAAAAGGTGCCTTTCTTAATGATCTCCAAATCCGGTGGTGCCCGAATGATGGAAGCGGGATTGTCATTGATGCAGATGGCCAAAACCTCAGCAAAACTGGCTTTATTATCAGAAGCCAGAATCCCCTATATATCTCTTCTCACAGATCCCACAACTGGTGGTGTTACTGCTTCCTACGCCATGTTGGGCGATTTTAATATTGCTGAGCCTGGAGCTTTGATAGGATTTGCCGGTCCCAGAGTGATCAGAGAAACCATAGGCAAAGACCTTCCGAAAGGATTTCAAAGTGCTGAATTCGTGCTGGAACACGGTTTTTTAGATTTCTTAGTAGACCGAAGAAACCTTAAACTAGAGCTTACCCGGCTGCTGAAAATGCTGCAATAACCAAGTAGTAAAAATATTTGACGGGATGATCGAATGTTTTGATCATCCTTTTTTTTATTTTTAAACACAATCTCAAAATTTATGCGACTGGTCAACCACCCGGTACTGTGTAATTATTATGTCACTTATCGTTGCAACGCCCGCTGTGGTTTTTGTGACATATGGGAAAAACCATCTCCCTATGCCAATCTTAAATTGGTTGCGGAAAACCTTAGGAACCTTAAGCAATTGGGTGTAAAAGTGATTGATTTTACCGGTGGAGAACCGCTGTTGCATCAGCAAATAGATCAGCTATGCCAAATGGCTAAGGAAATGGGGTTCATCACCACCCTTACCACCAACTGCCTGTTGTATCCTAAATTAGCCCGAAGGCTGCAAGGCAAGGTGGATATGTTACATTTCTCCCTTGACTCCTCCGATCCTGAGCAACATAATCGATCAAGAGGGGTGGATTGTTTTGGTCATGTGATGGAATCGATAGATCTGGCCAAGGTATTAGGTGAAAAACCCGATATATTATTTACGGTATTTGAAAATAATGTGGATCAGATCCCAGAGGTTTATCAAAATATTGTAATGCCCAATAACCTGATGATGATCTTGAATCCGGTATTTCAATATGCCCAGGTAGATACCGGTAAAGTTCTCTCCCCATCGGTCCTCAATAAAATCTCCTCTTGGGGAAATAAAAAAAATATTTATCTCAACCAAGGATTTATTCAGTTGAGAAGGGATGGCGGCAATCATACCCGAAATCCCATCTGTAAAGCTGGAAGTAGCACTGTGGTGATTTCCCCCGAAAACAAACTAGTTGTACCCTGCTATCATCTGGGGGTAAAGGAATTTCCCATAAACAATGATCTACTGGATTTGTATCGATCAGCTAAAGTGCAAGAAATGATTGCCTTGGAGGGAAAACTTCCTGCTTGTGAAGGGTGTACCATCAATTGTTACATGCAACCATCATTTGCTGTTGAGGTTAACAAGTATTGGTGGAAAGCGCTCCCCAGCACTTTGAAGTACATTAGACTAAAGAGAACCTGGAAAAAATTAGTAGCTTAGATTTTTCCAGGGAAAGGTAGTAATCAAAAAAAGTCCTGCCAAAGATTCATAATTAAGATTTTTAAATATATTTGTATAGCGCATAAAAGCGGTATTTTTTAATTTGAAATCAATTGATTTATGACTACTGTAGTCTTGTCCTCCGTTGTAGCTTTCACTGTTGTTATCCTGTTCCTGGTTTTTCTGATTTTGTACGCCCAATCTAAATTGGTGCAATCTGGTCCGGTAAACATTATTATTAATGGAGACACTGAAAATCCCATTGTGGCCTCTGCCGGTTCTTCACTTTTATCCACCCTGTCGGCTCAAAAGATCTTTTTGCCTTCGGCTTGCGGGGGAGGTGGGACTTGTGCCATGTGCAAGTGTCAGATTGATACTGGTGGCGGTGACGTTTTACCAACAGAAGTTGGCCACTTGAGTAGGACCGAGCAAAAGGAGCATGTGAGACTTTCTTGCCAGGTAAAAGTCAAGCAGGATATGGAAATAAGGATTCCTGAGGAGATCTTTGGTATCAAGAAGTGGGAATGTGAAGTGGTATCCAACTATAATGTATCTACTTTTATAAAAGAGTTTAAAATGAAACTTCCGGAAGGGGAAACTTTGGAATTTCAAAGTGGTGGTTATGTCCAAATCGATGTACCCGAATTGGAAGTGGATTTCAAAAATATAGAGATTGCACCGCATCCGGAATTGGGCCATCCGCCGGATGTATTTCAAAGTGATTGGGACAAGTTCAAGTTATGGGACTTGAAAATGAAAAATGATGAGCCGATCTTCCGTGCATACTCCATGGCCAATCATCCGGCGGAAGGCGACATCGTTATGTTGGACATTCGTGTGGCCACCCCTCCCTGGGACCGGGGTGCCAATAATTGGATGGATGTTAATCCCGGAATATGCTCTTCCTACGTATTTTCCAGAAAACCGGGAGATAAGGTAACCATCTCCGGACCATATGGTGAATTTTTCATTAATCCCACCCAAAGGGAAATGATCTACGTTGGGGGTGGTGCAGGTATGGCCCCTTTGAGATCACATATTTTTCATCTGTTCCATACTGAAAAAACCAATCGCAAGGTTTCCTATTGGTATGGTGGACGAGCAAGAAAAGAGTTGTTCTATCTTGATCATTTCCATAAGATAGAAAAGAGTTTCCCAAATTTTAGATTCTATATCGGATTGTCCGAACCCTTGCCTGAAGATAATTGGACCCTCAAAACAGATTTGGACGACCGGGAGAATGAAGGTTATGTGGGGTTCATCCATCAGGTTTTGTACGATAATTATTTAAAAAATCATCCTGAACCGGAAGAGATAGAATATTACCTGTGCGGTCCTCCTTTGATGAATGCCGCAGTTTTGAAAATGTTGGATGACCTGGGTGTTCCACAAGAGAATATTAGATTTGATGATTTCGGAGGATAAGGGATCAATGAATGTATTTGCGAATTAATAACTAAAAAAAAGGGAGAAACGGAATTTCTCCCTTTTTTGTTAAAATGGGAATGGATCTAAAACTATTTTTCTCCCCCCTACCTGAAGGGGTTGCAGCAGATATTAAGGCCTACAACAGCTTTTATAAGAGTATAAAGGTGAATGAAGGTCAAATGCCAGAGATCAAAGGCGAGGATATTGCGTTGATTGGCATTGAAGAGGACCGGGGGACTGAGAAAAATAAAGGAGTAAATAAGGCGGCCAATGAATTGAGGCGGAGATTATACAATCTTAAAAAAGGCATTGGTAGGTATCGTATTGTGGACCTCGGAAACCTGAAGTCGGGAATACACCTGGAAGACACCTACCTGAGATTGAAGGAAGTATGCCAGTATTTGATCGAACATGATGTGCTGCCGATAGTGATCGGAGGCTCTCATGATATGGATTATGGACAGTTTCTGGCTTTTCAGGAACTGGAAAAGCTGATAAGCTTGTTAAATATCGATGCCACACTGGATATGGAAGATGGAAAGCAATTATGTTGGTCGGAAAACCATATCCAAAAGATCATGATGCATGAACCCAATTTCCTGTTTAACTACAGCCAGTTGGGTCATCAAACCTATTTGATTGATTCCGCGGCAATTGATGTTCTGGAGAAACTCTATTTTGGGGCCTATCGTTTGGGTCATCTTAGGCACAATATCAAGGAAATGGAACCGGTGATACGAGATGCCGATATGTTGAGTTTTGATATAACTGCCATTAAGTCCATTGATGCTCCCGGCAATGCTAACGCTCAGGCATTTGGCTTGACTGGTGAAGAAGCCTGCCAAATATGCTGGTACGCCGGATTAAATGAGAAAATGAGCTCGGCCGGATTTTATGAGTATAATCCCGAAATGGACCTGCATGGTAAAACCGCCTCGGTGGTGGCTACTATGATTTGGTATTTTATCGAAGGATTTTACCACCGGAAAAATGAAAAGGACTTCAAAAACAACGATTACCTGAAGTACGTGGTATCCATGCCCAATGAACCAGCCACATTAGTATTCTTTAAAAGTAAGCTCAGCGACAAATGGTGGTTGGAAGTACCATTCCCCGAAGGCAAGGAAAGATCTAATAAATGGGAGTTTGAGATTCATCGCAATTGTATCGTACCCTGCAGTTATGCCGACTACGAAATCGCGAATAAAGGGGAGTTACCGGAAAGGTGGATCAATACCCATGCAAAATTGGTTTAAAGCCGGTAACTCGTATGGCACGTAAGATTTATCTCAACGGAGAAATAGTGGAGTATGATAAAGCATTCCTCCATATCTCTGACTTGGCCATAATAAGAGGGTATGGTGTATTTGATTTTTTCCGCACACAAAATGGCCAGCCCTTTTTGATGCAAGGGCACATCGAACGATTTATTAACTCCGCAGAGTACTTTGAACTACCGTTGCCAGTTTCCCAGGATAAGCTGAAATCGATTATTCAGGATTTGTTAGATTTCAACCACTTTGAAGAATCGGGCATTAAACTGTTAATTACCGGCGGTTATTCTGAAGATGGGATCACCCCCGGAACACCCAACTT
>JAPUIM010000342.1 GCA_027297025.1 Bacteroidota bacterium
TATTTTTTTGATTCCCTTTACAATTTTGCCCACCGATACTGGCCTGGCAATTCCAGCCATGTCCTTCAAACATATCTCTTCGGTTCCCATTTCGATCAGGGTCTTGGCCATGTTCACATAGTAGTCTACCGTATGTAATTCGGAGTGTGTGAGACATAAAGCGCCTTGGGAGATCATTCCTCCTTCCTTGGCATATTTTATGGAGAGCTCAAGATTTCGGGTGTCATTCAACCCGTCAAAAGATCGTGCTATATCGGTTCCCTGGATCTTTTTCAATTTGAACATCAATTGCCGCACATCTGATGGCACCGGACTCATTCTGATCCCGTTGAGACCTCTTTCCAACATTTGGGTTTGGATCCCTGCTTCTTTGAAAGGCTTGGTCCACGCTCGCAGTGATTTGTTGGGATTTTCACCATATAATAAATTGATCTGTTCAAAACCACCTCCATTGGTTTCAATACGAGACCAACATCCCATATCTACTATGGGACCGGCCACTTTGGTCAATTGATCCACCCTGGGCACATATTTTCCTGAGGATTGCCACATGTCTCGGTATAACAAACAGAATTTTATTTCCCTTCCCATGTCTAATATGTTTTATAAATTAATATGTTTAGTCTAACTTTCTAATGCCGGTGATCTTACCTTTCCCTCCCGTTAAGAATTCCACGGTTGCTGTGATTGCAGCAATTTTCTTAGTGTTCCCCTTAGTAGAAAATGAGGTCACCTGAGATACCATTTCTTCGGGGAAAAATTTATTGACCGTTAAAATCAAAATTTTTCCCAAAACCACGACCAACGACAGGATCACAAACACGGTAATCATTCCAATGACCATTAAAGTTAGTGCTTCATTTATGGGTTGATCCATGTCTATGATATTGTATTCAATACTAGCGCGATCTTAAATTATGTTAATTGATAGGCGCATGTTGTTTATGTCACCGCAAAAAAAGTAAAAAACCACGAGAAAAGCCAGAATTCAATTCAATCATCCTTTTCCAGTAGTTCCAATATTTCAGCCATTTCATCAAAATCATAAAATCCGGGTTTTAATTCCCTGGCACCCTTTAATGCAATTCCACCGGGAGATATAGTGCTAAGTAATTGTTCAATATCATGCTTTAAGAACCCGAATCCCAGGAGGATAGGAAATTCTGAACAAAGCTTTTTAAGCTTTTTAATTTCTTCTATTTCTGGTTCTCGATCATTATCCAGTAGGAAATACTCGGGGTGGGACGGTTGATTTTGGGTTATTGATTCCAGGATATTGGTTTTATTGGGATCCCATTCCAATTTTAAAATAATGGGTATTCCAACTTTTCCCAATGGGTCTAATAAATTGGTTTCTGAAATTTGAAGATAATCCAGCTGGTAGTTTTGGAGGGCTTTCTTGATGATTTCAATATTGTTTTGAGTGAATTCCCCCGCCAATTTCACTCCTGAAATCCATCGTTCAATCTCTTTGAATTTAGAAGGACTGACATAATGATCCGATCCCTCATCCAAGTCAAAGCCGATGATATCCACACCCATACCGGCGCAGTAGCGGGCGTCGCTGAGGTTGGTCACGCTGCTTATTTTTACGAACGTCTTTAGTGCCATTTTTCTGGAAATAAGACTCCTGAGATTTGGAATTAGCCAAATTCCGGCCATACTTAAATTCCCGACCTTTGATAGATGTTCTTATCTTTGCAAGATATCCAGATTCAGGTTGAAAACATATTTTGTTAAATGCCTGTTCTTATTTAAATAATTGCATAGACAATGAGCAAAAATGGAAGGGTTTTGGTGGCAATGAGTGGAGGGATTGACAGTTCCCTGGCCGCGGTATTGTTGCATGAGCAGGGATACGAGGTGATAGGTATGACCATGAAAACCTGGGATTATGCTTCTTCCGGATCTTCGAAAAAAGAAACCGGTTGCTGCAGCCTGGATTCCATCAATGATGCCAGAAACTTAGCAGTAAGCCTTGGATTCCCTCATTATATATTGGATATCAGGTCTGAATTTGGTGATTATGTAATAGACTACTTCACCGATGAGTATCTGGATGGCAGAACTCCTAATCCATGTGTTTTGTGCAATACCCATATCAAATGGGATGCTTTGCTGAGAAGAGCTGATAAACTGGGATGTGATCAAATAGCCACAGGCCATTATGCCAACATCCGGGAGGAAAATGGCCGGTTTATAATCTCCAAGGGTATAGATGAAAACAAAGACCAGTCTTATGCCCTGTGGGGAATATCTCAAAAAAGCTTAAGCCGCACCACTTTTCCTTTGGGTCATTTAAGAAAATCCGAAATAAGACAGATGGCCCTGGAGAGAGGGTTCACCGAACTGGTAAATAAACCGGAGTCCTATGAAATATGTTTTGTACCGGACAATGATTACCGGGGATTTTTGAAACGAAGGGTAAGTGGATTGGAAGAACAGGTAAAGGATGGAGAATTTGTATTGGAAGACGGCAGTGTTATCGGCAAGCATAACGGCTATCCCTTTTTCACGGTAGGTCAAAGAAAAGGGTTAGGTATTGCTTTAGGTTATCCAGTCTATGTAACTGAAATACAAAGAGATAAAAATAGAGTTGTACTAGGCACTTTCGATGAGTTGGCCCGTGACGGAATGTACGTTGACCAATTGAATATGGTTAAATATGCCGATATTTCTGGTTCCAGATTAGATACCGTCACCAAAGTGCGTTATAATGATCCTGGCCATCCGGCTGTGATAGAACAGGCAGGAGATATAATGAAAGTATTTTTTGGAAAGGGGGTCTTTGCAATTGCCCCCGGCCAAGCGGCAGTTTTTTATGAAGAAGAAGATGTAATCGGAGGAGGCTGGATCAAATCGAGTTTTCATCAAAATCCACCACCCAATTTTAACTGATGTCAAAATGGCTTAAATACTTCATGGGAGTAAGCATTTTTGTTTCAGTGGCCTGTAGCAATGAAACCATTAATCCCGGTGGCCAAAGAGTAGGTTTTGCTCATTTTCCTTTGGAAATTGGCTTATTCAGAGAGTATGAAGTAGAGGATATCAATTTATTATTTAATGGCCAAAATGATACTTCCAATTTCCTTTTAAGAGAGCTGATTGTGGACTCGGTAGATAACGATGATGGTACTATTAATTATACTTTACACCAATTTAGCCGACAGGATACCACCCAGACCTGGAGTTTAGATTCTGTCTGGACCACCCGTAGGACTGCTATTCAAGGCATTGTGGTGGAAAATAATACACCTTTTGTGAAACTGGTATTTCCTGTAGATGAAAACAAAACATGGGATGGCAACGTCCTAAATACTAAGGAATTTGATGAATATCAAATGGTGAACGTATTTAGAGAATTTGTGATCGATTCCCTGGAATCCATCAGTTTTGGCAATACCATAACCGTTATTCAAAATGATTTCCGTGACAATATCACCATGATTGATGTTAGAACTGAAGTATATGCTGAGAATATTGGCTTGGTTTACAAAAATATAGAGATACTCCAGTTCTGTGCAGATCCGGATTGTGTGGGTCTGGAAATAGTAGAAGTTGGCAGGAAACTGAAGCAGAAAATTATCGATTTTGGTAAGGAATAGGATCATATTGACTTTATGTTGGTTTTGTATCGGGCCTTGGAGTCTATGCCAGGAAAACCGCTATGTGGTTCATTTTACGGATAAAATCAACTCTCCTTTTTCTGTTGATAACCCCGAACAATATTTAGGGCCTCGATCCATTCAACGTAGATTAAAACAAGAAATACCTATTACTGAAGAAGATCTCCCTCCCAACACCAGCTACCTAAATGGGTTGAAAAGCATAGGTGTCCAAGTATTTTATACTTCTCGTTGGTTCAATGCGGTATTGATTCAAAACGATCCACAATTATTGACTGAAATAGAGAATTTACCGTTTGTAGACCAGGTGGAATTAGTTGCTTCAGGCGCCAGGCTAAATTCCCGAATAAACCAAACATCCTCTGTATGGACAGTTAATTCTACTGCTGAGGTCCAGGAGTTACTCCAAAATGAAATGTTAGGGATTACTGAAATGCACCTTCAAGATTACAAAGGCCAGGAAATGTTGATTGGCGTTTTAGATGGGGGATTCAATGGTGTAGACACTATAAGCGCGTTTAACCATGTTTTTACCAATGATCGACTATTATCGGTGTATGATTTTGTGACGGATTCAGATGATATCTACCGTTATACCGATCATGGTACCCAGGTTTTCTCTTGTTTGGCTGCCCTTAAGGATGATGAGATTACCGGAACTTCACCTGAGGCAGAATTTCTGCTATTTGTAACTGAAGATGTAAGTGAGGAGTCACGCATAGAGGAATACAATTGGTTGTTTGCTACAGAAATGGCTGATAGTATTGGGGTGGATATTATTAATTCCTCTGTGGGGTACAATACCGATTTCAGCGATCCTGCCATGAACTATGTTATAGATGATATGGATGGCAACACTACAGTAATAGCCCGAGCGGCAAATATGGCGGCTCAACGAGGGATATTGTTAGTGGCCAGTGCCGGTAACGAAGGGAACAATAGTTGGCAAAGAATTGTGTCACCTGCGGATTCGGAAAATGTATTGAGCATTGGAAATATAAGAGAAAACGGTCTCCTTTCCTCTTCCAGTTCCAGGGGACCTACCGCTGATAATCGAATTAAACCCGATCTGGTAGCCCTGGGCTCGGGCACAGTGGTGGTGAAGGGTTCCGGAGAGGTATCCACTAGCAGCGGTACCTCATTTTCTTCTCCACTAGTGGCTGGCCTGGCCGCAGGTTATTGGCAAGCCAATCCAGAACTGACAAATTTTCAAGTGATGGAAAACCTTAGGAACTCCGGTGATAATGTAGAAAATCCAAATAATCTAGTGGGATATGGCCTTCCCCATTTTATTAGAGCCCAGTTAAATTCCGTTACCGGACTAATTGACCTTAATCCTAGTGAATTTAACCTGTATCCAAATCCTGTTCGAAACAATAAGTTGTTCATTGA
>JAPUIM010000343.1 GCA_027297025.1 Bacteroidota bacterium
ATGGCCGGACTGAAGGATACAAATTATTTGCTCACCTTAGCACAATGCGGATCAACTTGTTAAAATACAAAATTTTAGGCTGCTATTAATACCTTCCCCATCAATACTGCTCATTTGAAGCAATTATCCCCCATTTTGGGTTATAAAATATGACTGTGTCGGGAAAGTTTAAGCCAATACAATACTGAATCGAATCATAACATTCTAAGTTACAATTACGTTAAACGGGGTATGCGGGCAAGCTCAAAATTTACTATTGCTATCCATATATGCATCTATTTAGATTATAGTAATGACCAATTGGTTTCGTCCCAAACCTTAGCCGAAAGTGTTAAGACCAATCCAGTAGTCATTAGAAGATTAATCGGCCAACTTCGTAGACAAGGGATTGTGGGAAGTGTAGCTGGAGCCAAAGGAGGTTTTTATTTGGCCAAACCGGTAGACCAACTTACCCTTTGGGACATTTACCTGGTGGTTCGAGATGATGAATTCTTTAACAAACCCAAAGTCAACCCCGACTGTGTAGTAAGTAGCAATTTAGCAGTGTTGGTGGACGATGTTTACAGTGAATCGGAACATTCCATGAAAAACAGCATGGAAAAGGTAACTGTAGCTCAACTGACTGATAAACTCAGCGATATCCTGGAGGGATCACCTCTTAATCAATGTTAAACTCACCCGGTCAATTAATTAATATTTATTGCAATTAAGTTTCGTGGATAAAATTGGCTGATTATTTTTATTCCCTTGAATAATATCAAAGGGAATGTTCAATCAGCAAATATTCACCAAACTTTTTCTGCCCATAGACAACTCCGCACTGGTCGTTTTCAGGATGGTTTTCGGGCTTTTGCTGTTCCTGGAAGCAGCAGGCGCCATCGTAACTGGATGGGTTTTCGAAACCTTTGTCGAACCTTCTCTTACATTCACTTTTATCGGTTTTGAATGGTTACAGCCGCTGCCCGGTTATGGGATGTATTTTTATTACGCCATCATGTCCTTGTTTGGATTGATGGTGATGGTGGGATTTTATTACAGGATTGGTATCGCTGCCTATACTGTCTTATGGACGATCACCTATCTAATGCAGAAATCACATTACAATAACCACTATTACCTGCTTATTTTGATCTGTGTATTCATGATACTGATGCCAGCTCATCATTATCATTCCTGGGATGTTCGCAGGAACCCAGGCATTCAAAGCCTGACCTGTCCAGTCTGGTGCAAATGGGTCTTCATACTGCAATTATTCATTGTTTTCACTTATGCCGGTATATCCAAACTTTATCCCGATTGGATTCAAGGAGACCCCATTCGGATTTGGTTTAATGGGAAGGAGCACTACTATTTAATTGGTGGTCTTTTGCAACAAAAATGGCTTCAAATCATGGTGGTGTACGGAGGAATTTTATATGATCTTTTAGTAATACCCTTGTTGTTATGGAAAAGAACCAGACTACTGACTTTGGCGGTTTCTATTTTTTTCCATGGTTTTAATTCAGCAGTATTTCAGATTGGGATTTTTCCCTATTTAATGATAGGTATGATAGTTTTCTTTTTTTAAGAAGAAACTATCAGGAAATTGTTTTTCAAAAACAAACCGGTTCCAGATAAAGTTTCTGCTGTTAGCCATCTTAATACTTATCAATCTATCCTGCTGTGGGGTATGATGTTCTATTTCGCGGTTCAGCTTATGCTGCCTCTAAGATTTTTAATGTATCCAGGAAATGTGCATTGGACAGAGGAAGGCCATCGTTTGGCCTGGAAAATGATGCTTCGGGTAAAAAGTGGATACATATCCTTTACTGCAAAAGATCCGGATACTGGGCAGAGCCAATTGATCCTACTTAAAGATTACCTAACTCCTAATCAGAGAAGAAAAATTTCTACACGTCCCGACATGATCTGGCAATTTGCCCAGTATTTAAAAAAGGATCTCCAACAAAAGGGCTGGAAGCAAGTGGAGGTATATGCAAAAACCAGCACCAGTTTGAATGGGCGGAAAAGACAACCTTTAATAGATCCCGATGTAAATTTAGCTGGGGTGGAATGGCAAAGATTCAAACATTCCCCCTGGATATTGCCTCTTGCTGAGTAGCCTAGCCGTTACTAAAAGGCAATTCTTGCAATACATCCCATGATTTTCCATTATGCTTTAGCAAGCTTAACCCAACAGCCTTAAATTGATAGTGGAGATCCCGATTTTCGAATTCCTCCCAGGCCAATCTGAACTGGGGTTTAGTTAGATCTCTAAAAGCAATAGTTAAATGTGGGCGGAAGGGTGTTTTGCCCTGATTGTCAATACCCAATTCTTGGTGACAATAATCTCTTAAACTGCTGTGTAGTGCTTCCATCGGGCTATTGTTCTCTACATTGATGAAGATAACGCGTGGAGAGAAGGCCCCGAATCCACTTAATTTCGTCTCAAAGTGAGCGTTTCCTTTTAAAAAAACCCCAAGAGCCTCCCCAAGGATATTTTGGCGATTGACCTCCCAATGGAATGGGGGTTGAAAGGTGATATGTGGGGGCGACCGCAATGCGGCCCCCGAATGAAACTTATCGGCCACATATTCCTTGATCCTGGCAATTCCTTCTCTTATGGGAGAGGGGGGAATGAGGGCAATAAAATAAAGGGAAGTCGAACCTTGTTTCACGGTCTTTTACCATAAATTTAAACAGATCAATTTTAACCTATCAGAGATTGGCGTAAATTCAAACCGCTAGCTTATATGTGTAATTAAAGATCCAATAAAATATGCGACAGTCTTTACTTCTGGTTTTCATAGTGTTTTGCCGTTGTACTTCCGCCTCCCTTCTTCAAAAATCCCCCATTGCGGATAATTCAATTGCCGCCAAGACCCAAACCATGACCCATTATAAGGGCTTTTTTAATTTTTATTGGGATGAAAAACTAGGCACTTTGTGGTTGGAAATTGACAAATGGGAGGAAGAATTTTTATATGTGAATTCCCTGGCCGCTGGAATTGGATCCAATGATATCGGTCTGGACCGAGGACAGTTGGGTGATATACGAGTGGTAAAATTCATGCGATCCGGACCTAAAGTATTGTTGGTAGAACCCAATTATGCCTATCGTGCTATCAGCGATAATGCTGAAGAAAAGAGGTCGGTGGAAGAAGCATTTGCCCAGTCCGTGTTATGGGGATTTATAATCGATAGGGAAGAAGGAAACAAGGTCTTGGTCGATGCGACTTCATTTCTCTTAAGAGATTCGCAAAGATTAAGCCAAACCCTGAAACAACGGAATGAGGGAGAATATCAATTGGACATAACCCGCTCAGTTATCTATTTGCCTCAAACTAAAAATTTTCCCAAGAATTCAGAATTTGAGGCCCTGCTGACCTTTACCGGTGAACCAAAGGGTAGATATTTGACTACCGTAACCCCCAGTCCTCATTCAATAACGGTTCGACAGCATCATTCCCTGGTGGAACTACCAAATTCCGACTATCAACCCCGGACATTTGATCCCCGGTCGGGCTATTATCCATTGAAGTATAAGGATTATGCCACCCCTATTGAAGAACCCATAGATAAAAGATTGATTTACCGGCATCGATTAAAAAAAAGAGATCCCGATGCTCCTACCAGTGAGGCAGTAAAACCCATCGTTTATTATGTAGATCGGGGAGCACCTGAACCCATCCGGTCTGCTCTGATTGAAGGAGCACAGTGGTGGAACAAGGCATTTGAGGCTATTGGTTATAAAGACGCTTTCAGGGTTGAATTAATGCCAGAAGATGCAGATCCCATGGACGTCCGTTATAATCTCATTCAATGGGTGCACCGGTCTACCCGTGGATGGTCGTATGGAAGGGAAGTATATGACCCCAGGACCGGAGAGATCATAAAAGGCCATGTTTCATTAGGATCTTTGCGGGTAAGGCAAGATTTCTTGATTGCCACTGGCTTAATGGCTCCTTATGAAACTGACTTGGTGCCTCCTGAGATGCAAGAAATGGCGTTGGCCAGACTACGTCAATTGTCTGCTCATGAAGTAGGGCACACATTGGGATTGGCGCATAATTTTGCCGCAAGCATCAGCCAGCGGGCTTCGGTAATGGATTATCCCCATCCCCTGGCAAGACTGGATGATCAGGGGAATATTGAACTTGCTGATGCTTATGATGATAAGATCGGGGCCTGGGATAAGGTGACGATCGCCTATGGTTACCAGGATTTCCCTGATGGGGTAAATGAAACAGAAGCCCTGGATGAAATATTAATTAAGGCTTTCAGCAATGGGCTGAGGTATATCACCGACCAAGATGCCAGGCCTCAAGGTGGATCACATGCTTATGCACATTTGTGGGACAATGGAGTAAATGCTGCCCAGGAATTAAACCGGGTAATGGAAGTGAGAAAAAAGGCTTTGGAAAATTTCTCTGAAAAAAATATCAGGCCTGGTCAGCCAATGGCTTCACTGGAGGAGGTTTTGGTGCCAGTATATATGTTTCACCGGTATCAAGTAGAAGCAGCAGTAAAAATAATAGGGGGCACCAATTACAATTATGCTTTGAGAGGGGATGGTC
>JAPUIM010000344.1 GCA_027297025.1 Bacteroidota bacterium
GGAACATCCACTCAATACTTGGCCTTAGATCTGTAATTGTGAATTAAAATTCCAATTATAGTGGATATAAAAAATATAAATATACATTTACAAAATATAAATAAAAAAAAGTATATACAATTAAATAGTAATAATATAGAATAAAATATATTTAAATATTTATCAATAAATCAATAGATGAAAAAATTTTACTTTTTCAGCCTTTTGCAACCACTAGCTATTACTTTACTGATCGCTCAACAATCAAATTTTTCCGACCCGCCATCTGTTGCCATGAAATCCATTCTTCAGGATGGCAGTACTAAAGATTGGCATACTTTCAGAGAAGATGTGACTTTTAACAAACAAAACCCCTCCGCTTTTTTCGACCAGTATAAAGAACCCTTTGGTTTGAAACAGGGCTATGGAATGGAGTTGGGCAGGACCATCGAAGAACCCGATCTTCAAATGAGCCACTATAATTTTCAGCAGACCTATCAGGGTAAAAAAATCATTGGGGCAAAATACAAATTGCACTATGATGATAAAACACAAAAGTTGAAAGGAAATGGAACTGTGATTAACCAGTTTTCGAATAATCAAAAAGTGAACATAAGTGAGCAAGAAGCATGGAATGCAGCTATAGCTTACATGGAAGCACCCCTTTCTAATTTATCGGACAACCTCGAATTGGTTTGGTATGGCAACTATAGTGACAGAATGGAGGATTATCAACTTACCTATCAGGCAGATGTTTTTGCCAGCCCTGAAAATGGTAAAAGAGTTTTTGTAAGTGCAGTAGATAAAGAAGTCCTAGGAAGCCAGCCCTTGGTATTGGATGTAGATGACCTGGGAAGCGCCCAAACACTTTACAACGGCACACAAGATATATATACCAATCTGATCGGTGGGTTCTATGAACTTATTGAATA
Source organism: Bacteroidota bacterium (assembly GCA_027297025.1). Lineage (GTDB taxonomy): Bacteria > Bacteroidota > Bacteroidia > Cytophagales > Cyclobacteriaceae > JAPUIM01. The sequence goes on from JAPUIM010000344.1 coordinate 912, forward strand.
TTCATTTCCGGGAACTTCTACAGAAATTGAAACCCGCAATATGAATTTTCAGAATGACTATGCCCTTTCAATACCATACACCGATAGTGATAATAACTGGACTGATATGAATGAACAACATGGCACACAAGTACAATGGGGTGCACGGCATGCCTTTAATTATTTCTTTACCGAACATAACCGTAACAGTTATGATAACGCGGGGCTAAAAATCAGAGCTTATGCTGATTACGGATTCAATTACGGGGGTGCTTTTTATAGTATTTTAGATCCTAAAATTACTTTTGGCAGTGGAAATGCAACACGCGGACCAGTAGGCTCGCTGGATGTTGTGGCCCACGAATTTTCTCATGGGATTACTATGCATACAGCTGAATTGATTTTTATGGATGAATCAGGAGCATTGAATGAGTCATTTAGCGATATTTTTGGTACAGTCATAGAGCACTATGTAGCAAACGTGGATCCAAACACCCAAGCTAATTGGTTGATTGCTGAAAAAACCACCTTAAATGGTCTTGGATTGCGATCCATGGAGGATCCTAATGCAAGCCCTTATTTGGACCCTGATACTTACAAAGGCACCTATTGGGTGCCTGCAGGAACTTGTTGTGACAATGGTGGGGTACACTCAAATAGCGGAGTACAAAATCACTGGTTTTATCTATTAACTCAGGGAGGGTCAGATACCAACGACAATGGAGATGTTTATAATGTTCTGGGCATAGGTATGGACGATGCAGCCTCCATTGCTTATCGTAATTTGATCATCTACCTGGACGAAAATTCACAATTTGCAGATGCCAGACAAGGATCTATCGAGGCAGCTGGTGATCTCTTTGGAGACAATAGCCTTGAGCAAATTCAAGTGACTGAAGCCTGGTATGCGGTTGGGGTGGGCAACCCATTTACTTCCAATGACGTGGGAGTAAGTAACATAAGATTAGTAGGCGCAAACCCACTATGCAATACTAGACAAGTTCAAATTGATGTAATGAACTTTTCTACCATTGATGTAATTCCCGAGAACACTAATATTCCTGTCTCTTATTCTGTTGATGGATTAAATCCTGTAAATGCGGTGCTTACCTTGCCAATGGGGACAAACCTGATGCCAGAGGAAACTTTTACATACACATTTAACCAATTGCCGGTATTCACCCAGTCAAATTCGGTGCTCACAGCTAATACAAGCTATCCCTTAGACCTGTTCACGGATAATGATGAGCAATCTATTACCGTACGGCTAAGCGGTACTTATACTGTAGGCGGCGTAAACCCTGACTATTTTACACTCCAGAATGCCATTGATGATCTTTCTTCTGGTGGCGTCATTTTTTGTGGCCCGGTATCATTACAGATCAGGACGGGAAACTATTCAGAATCGGTAGTGATTGGCGATATCTCTGGCAGTACCACGGTGGATAGCCCGCTAATTATTGAATCTGAAACAGGCAACAAAGTAGATGTGACCATTTCCTCTTCGGAGACAAGCACCATTATACTGGAAGGTGCCAAACATTTGGTATTAAGAAACCTCACTATACAAAATACTGCATCAAATTTTGATAGAGGGATCATACTGTTGAAGAATTCATCTGAAAATATTACCATCGAAAACAATACCATAATTAGTGTTCCTGCTGGATCCGATCATAATAATCTTATTGGTGTCTTATATGAAGAAGAGGTACCAGGTGTGCCAATCATTTTTCAAAATGATGGCCTGTATATTTATAATAATGATTTTTTAAATGGGAAAAATTCCATTTTTCTCCAAGATTTTGTTATTGAGGGAAGGATAATATTCAGTAATGTTGAAATCTTAAACAATTCCATACAAAATTTTAAGGAAAAGGGTATTAATATTTACGATGTAAAGAATGCAACGATTCGAAATAACGTCTTAAATACTGACAATGCCTTTCGAGGGATAGATATTTCTCAATCTGAAAGCAAAGGTGGAAATTTCTTATTAGAAAAAAACCAGATAATCATCCCTGAATCTGCACAATTTGGTATCGGTTTTACAGGTAATAGCGCTGTTGACCCAACTGTTTCAGTAATTAACAATTTTGTCGATTTAAAAGCATCTCAAGGTGTATGTATTGGAATTGAAATACTTTCTGCCATGGGAAATGTTTTTCATAATACAGTGAGAATAGTCCCAGGTGTTGTAGAACCTAACAACTCCAGGACTTTTTCAAGTGCATTTACCAGTTTGCAGGTACAAAATAATATCTTTTACAATACGGTTACAAATGCCATAGGGGTCCGGAATTGGCAAATAGGGGCCTCTACTTTCGATTATAATGATTTGTATATACCTAACGGTGTAACAGGAGAGGTGGATGGTGTAGCTGTGGCCAACCTTATAGATTGGCGGGCAGCAGGTAATGGGCAAAACTCATTGGATATTGATCCTCAATTTATATCCGACACAGATTTACACCTGGGTGGGCCTCAATCCCTTATTGGAACCCTTTTGCCGGCAGTACCTGTGGATATTGATAACGAGCAAAGAATCAATCCTTTTATGGGCGCTGATGAGTTGTATTTTGATATCGCCCTGTCTGGAATTGACGTCACTGTTAATAGTCCATGTGCCAATACAACGGGTGATCTATCAGTAACTGTGGAAAACTACGGCAATACTTTATTAACTTATCTGCCGGTAGAGCTAAATATCGCCGGTGTGGACCAACCCCTTTATGAATGGACAGGAAGCCTCTCACCCGGAAGTTCTACAGTAATTGATTTGGGAAACTATTCACTCTCCGGAAGCGATATTCTGGTGACAGCATCTATCAGCACTTTAGGTGATATAAATCCAGCCGACAATGTGATTACAAAATCAATTATCAATCAAACTGTCTCTGGCACAT
>JAPUIM010000345.1 GCA_027297025.1 Bacteroidota bacterium
TCCCTGCCTTATCTTTTATAGAATTGGCAATTGTATCAAGTTCTGTAAGGTCTGAGCAAATTAATTTTGTTTTCGCCTCAATATCAGGAAGCATTTCTAGGTGTTAAGGATATTAGCGGGATAATAACTTCTTCCAAAGAGATTCCCCCATGTTGGAAGGTATCTTTATAATACTTTACATAATAATTAAAATTGTTGGGATAAGCAAAAAAGTTATCTTCCATAGCAAATACATAGGATGTGGAAACATTTAGACGTGGGAGTCTAATGTTTTCGGGTTTTCGAACTACATATACACCATCTTCTTCAAAAGCCAAATTCTTACCTTGCTTGTACCTTAAATTAGTATTGGTGTTTTTGTCTCCCACGATCTTGAAGGGTCTTTTAACCCTGATGGTACCATGATCAGTGGTAATGATCACCTTGACTTTTTTCTGGGAGAGCTTTTTTAGTATCTCGAAAAGTGGGGAATGAATGAACCACGAACGAGTTATTGAACGGTAAGCTGATTCATCAGGTGCTAATTCCCTGATCATTTCCATCTCGGTCCGGGCATGCGACAACATGTCCACAAAATTATAAACGATAGTATTGAATTTATTGCCCATTAAATTATTAATACTCGCTGCCAGTTGTCTGCCTTGGCTTAAATTCTTGATCTTATGGTAACTATATTTTATATCAAGGTGATTTCGATCTAAAAGTCTGGCCAAGAATTCGTCCTCGTGATTATTTTTTCCTCCCTCTTGACTTTCACCCACCCAAATATCTGCATGTGAACTACTCATTTCCAAAGGCATTAAGCCCGAAAAAATGGCATTTCTAGAATAGGCTGTAGTGGTAGGCAGAATAGAATAATAATACTCTTCCTTTTCCCTGATGAAATAATCCAAAACAACTGATTCAATGGCTGTCCATTGATCGGCCCGTAAGTTGTCTATTACAATGAAAAAGATAGGCTCCTCTTCCTCCAATAGGGGAAATACTTTTCTTTTCAAAATCTGATGGGAAAGAAGGGGTTTTTTCCCTTCCGGGTCATTTAACCAAGATTCATAATTATCGCTTATGAATTTGGCAAAATTAGCATTGGCTTCTTCCTTTTGTGTCTCCAAAACTTCTGACATACTTCTATCCTCAGTTTTGTCAATCTCTGTCTCCCAATACACCAATTTCTTATAAACATCAATCCATTCTTCGAAATCAATCCGATCATTAAGAACCATGCTTATCTTTTGGAAATCCTGCTGGTAACTAATATTGGTTCTCTCCGATATCAACCGTTTATTTTCCAGGATCTTTTTAACCGATGATAATATTTGATGAGGATTGACCGGCTTGATCAAGTAATCAGCTATTCTTGCTCCTATAGCCTCTTCCATGATGTGCTCTTCTTCGCTTTTAGTAATCATCACCACCGGTAAATTTGGCCTTAATGATTTGATATGATTTAATGTTTCCAATCCGGTCATTCCGGGCATGTTCTCATCGAGGAACACCACATCATATATATTTTTCTGGCATTCATCAATGGCATCGGGCCCACTATTGACCGGAGTAACATCGTAACCTTTATTGTTCAGAAACAAAATATGAGGCTTGAGAAGATCTATCTCGTCATCCGCCCATAAAATATTATATCTTTGCATACTTTAAAAAAACTAATTAAAAGCCGGAAAATCTAAAGAATTATATTGAAAAAGAAAAAGATTTTTAATGATCCGGTATATGGATTCATCACTATCCCCAGCGAATTGATCCTTAGCTTAATTGATCATCCCTTCTTTCAAAGGTTACGTAGAATTAGGCAACTAGGTTTAACTGACTTTGTTTATCCAGGAGCTCTCCATACGAGGTTCCATCACGCTCTGGGAGCCATGCACTTAATGAGCATGGCATTAGACAATTTGAGAAGTCGTGGTGTTCCTGTATCCGATCAAGAATATGAGGCCAGTCAAATTGCTATACTTTTACACGATATTGGACATGGACCTTTCTCGCATTCACTTGAATTTAATTTACTTCACAATGTGTCTCATGAAGAGTTGACCAAAGTATTATTTCATCATTTGAACCAACAACTGGATGGCCAACTTACCTTGGCCGAAAAGATCTTTAATGGTCAATATAAAAGAAAATTTTTCCATCAATTGGTTTCCAGTCAACTGGATATTGACCGTTTGGATTATTTAAAGAGAGATTCTTTCTTCACTGGGGTTTCAGAGGGCACTATCGGATCGGATCGGATCATCAAGATGTTGATAGTAAAAGATGACCAACTGATGGTGGAAGAAAAAGGTATTTACAGTATCGAAAATTTTTTGAACGCTCGAAGGTTGATGTATTGGCAAGTGTATTTACACAAAACCTCTTTAAGTGCAGAACAAATGCTAGTTCAAATAATTAAAAGGGCGAAAGACCTGATTCAAGAGCAAGCCGAGTTAGCCATTAACTACCCTTTGGAACCTTTTATGACCAACAAGGTAGATCTAAAAACTATTCGTAGGTTTGATTATTTGGAGGCGTTCGCCAGACTTGATGATTACGATATCTGGAGTGC
>JAPUIM010000346.1 GCA_027297025.1 Bacteroidota bacterium
GATCCTGGTGACAGGAATAGTAGGGGGTGCTGTCTGGCCCTTGATCATCGGATCTTTGGGTGATGAGATGGGTCTCAAGACTGGCATGCTCCTTCTTTACGTTTCTCTACTTTACATTTTAGGAATTGGATTTTGGGCCAAACCATTGGTGACCAATAGGACCATTTGGGAAGAAAAATGAGCATAGAAATTTGGACATTTTAGAAGTGGCTGATTATTGATTTCAATATTTGTAATGACATAATATGGAAAATTCGAAGAAAAATTTAAGACGAGCTTTTCTCAAGAAACTTACGGGAACGGCCGTTTTAGCAAGTACGGTACCGCAGTGGCTTATTGGCAAGCCCTCAAAGGATACCATGATCCTGAAGAAAAAGGACCATCATGTTTCGGCCAATGACAATATCCAGATAGGTGCTATCGGAATGGGTATAATGGGCTTTAGTAATTGTAATACTGCGGTCACGATCCCGGGAGTAAAATTGGTAGCAGCTTGTGATCTTTATGATGGCCGATTGAAAAGGACACAAGAAATATTTGGAGAAGAGGTAACTACCACCAGGGATTATAAGGAAATCCTGGACCGTCCGGATATAGATGCCGTGATTATTTCCACCCCTGACCATTGGCATGACAGGATTTCCATTGAAGCCATGAAGAAAGGGAAGGATGTTTATTGTGAAAAACCAGTGGTCCAAAAACTGGAAGAAGGAGCGGCAGTGATCAAAACCGAAAAGAACACAAAACAGGTCTTTCAGGTAGGAAGCCAGGGAGTAAGTTCTATCCTTAATCTGAAGGCTAAACAACTATATGAAGAAGGTGCCATAGGGGAAATAATATTGTTAGAAGCTTTCATGGACAGGCAATCTGCGATAAGTGCCTGGCAATACTCAATTCCTACTGACGCTTCGGAGAAAACCATTGATTGGAACCAGTTTTTAGGGGACACCAAAAAAATCCCTTTTGATCCGGTCAGGTTTTTTAGATGGCGAAATTACCGGGATTATGGCACGGGAGTGGCAGGCGATCTTTTTGTTCATTTGTTTACCGGTTTACACGCATTAACCAGTTCCAATGGCCCCAATACAATCTATGCCACCGGTGGCTTAAGATATTGGAAAGACGGAAGAGAAGTTCCTGATGTGTTTTTCGGTCTTTACGACTACCCTGAAACAGATAATCATCCGGCATTCAATGTACAGATGAGGGTTAATTTTGTTGATGGCAGTGGTGGTGGTGGATTGATGCGCATCGTGGGTACCGAAGGAGTGATAGAGTGTGGGAACTCCATAAAGCTTAGAAAAAATAAAATGCCTCAAAATCCGGGTTATGGAGGTTGGGACTCATTTGACACCTTTACCGAAGCAGGCCAAAGGGATTTTGTAAAATGGTATAAAGAGAAATATCCCGATTCCAAGGCCCAAGTGAAAGAACCAGAGATGACCGAGTACAAGTTGCCGGAAGGTTATAACGCTGATTATGAGCACCATTGGAATTTTTACAATTCGATAAGAACTGGCCAAAAGGTAGTAGAGGATGCGGAGTATGCATTTCGTGCAGCTGCGCCAGCATTAGCTTCCAATATCAGCTATTTCGAAAAGAGAATCGTGAAATGGGATCCCATTAAGATGAAAATGGCCTAGATCCGAGATATTTACAAGCAAAAAAATATGTCTAATAAAACCTAATTTTTATATGAAAGCCAAATTCTTAATCTTATCGATATTGATAACTTCGATGTTCATAAACCAGCTGGAGGCACAATCACTTAAGATCCTCCATAACCATATTGGATACGAAACCACTGGAGCCAAGCATGGGGTGATTCTGGGGCTTGCCCAAGATAATGTATCAACCTTCACAATCAAAAACAATGATACTGGTCAAGCTGTGCATTCCGGTAATCCAAAAAAAATTGGACCGGTGCATAAATGGAGGGACTGGTATTTTTGGACAATCGACTTTGATGAGGTAAATGCAGAAGGCACCTACGTCATCGAGTGTTTAGCAAATGATGAGACCATAAGGTCTTTCCCATTCATTATTCAAGATGACATATTGGAGAGAAATACACTTTCTGATGTGGTCAATTATTTCAAAGGTCAAAGAAGTTCCGGACTGCTTGATAAAGCCGATAGGGAAATGACCTTTAGTGGTGGTAAGAAAGGGACTGTGGACGTTCATGGTGGTTGGTTCGATGCCACAGGAGATTACTCAAAACTTTTATCCCATCTTGCCTATTCCACTTACTTCAATCCTCAACAAATTCCGCTCACTGACTGGAGCCTGTTTAAAACCTTTGAAACACTGGACCAACGGGGTGACCCGAATTTCCGACAATATAAAAGGAGGCTTTTGGATGAAGCCATGTTTGGGGCGGATTACCTGGTACGCTTGAAAAACCCTGAGGGATCCTTTTACAGATCGGTGGCTGGGACGGGTCCTGAGAAAAAGCCGGAAGATCGTCGTCTTACTCCGGATATGATCGGATTTCGAATTAAA
>JAPUIM010000347.1 GCA_027297025.1 Bacteroidota bacterium
TTGTTCCACGTATACCAGAAATTGATTTAATAAGTGTCACGAAAGGGATTACATAACAAAATTCAAAAGGCCGCTAAAACTAGCAGCCCTTGGTTCAAGAAAACGCTATATATTTTTTAATTAAATCTTGCCAAAACTTTATCGACTTCGGATACTCTGTCAAGATCATTTTTGCATTCACCTTCACCACAACCGCAGGAAATCCCTTGCTTTCGCAGGTATGGATTCTGCGAAGCGCAGGTACCTTTAAACTCACCCTTTTTCAAGAATAAAAGACGGACTGACATTAAGGTAAAAAAGATTGCAATAATGCCTATCGTCAATAAAACCGTTGTCATCTTTGAAACTTATATTTACAAAGCAAAAGTAGTTATTTTACCTGTATAACATGTCAAATCCACACTAAGTTTCACATTTAAGAGATGAAAAGGCAAGCCCAAAAATATGTCAGGGAGGAACAACTCAAATCTTTCGATCGTTTGCTGACTATTATGGATGAACTTCGTGAACAATGTCCATGGGACCGAAAGCAAACCATGGAAAGCTTACGGCATTTGTCAATTGAGGAAATGTATGAATTGTCCGATGCAATACTGGAAAATGATCGTGATGAAATAAAAAATGAACTGGGTGATCTGATGCTTCACATTGTCTTTTATGCGCGGATTGGGTCAGAGGATGGCCATTTCGATATTGCGGAGGTGATTAATTCTATTTGTGATAAGCTTATAGCAAGGCACCCTCACATTTATGGTGATGTGAAGGTGGCCGACGATCAGGAAGTAAAGGAAAACTGGGAAAAGATCAAATTGGAGGAGAAAGGTGATAACTCGGTACTTGGTGGAGTACCGAATTCATTGCCGGCTTTGATTAAGGCCATGCGCATACAGGAAAAAGCACGTGGGGTAGGCTTCGATTGGGAAAAGAAGGAGCAGGTTTGGGAAAAAGTGGAAGAGGAAATGGCTGAATTCAGATCAGAATTTAATGTAGCAGAAAACAAACCACTCAATAAATCAAAAGCCCAATCGGAATTTGGGGATTTACTTTTTTCACTCATCAATTATGCGCGATTTCTGGATATAAATTCTGAGGAGGCCTTGGAACGAACAAACAAGAAATTTATTAAGCGGTTCCGGTTTTTGGAAGAACATTCGCATAAAGACGGAAAAAAAATAGCCGATATGTCACTCGAGGAAATGGATGTTTATTGGGAAAAGGCTAAAAACCTCTGAATTAAGAACTGAATTCTACGGATCTCCCGGGCTTTGGTTTAAGTCCCAATCGTACGGTTTAAATTCTACCTTAGCATTACTTTGAATCTGTACATTGCTGAATTTGTTAAGATATTCAATCAAGGTTCCATCCTTGGTAAAATCGCCTTTAAACCATTGAAAGATTTTGGAGATCTTTAATTTTTCAGTTTCAATTTCATTTTTGAAGATATCGTTTATAAATATTTCTGCCTGTTGATTCAACTGGGAATCTAGTTTGGAAGAAGTATATGCTTCTCTCCTAAGGCCGGGACATGACATGGATGCACAAACAATGGCAAAATGAATCCTTGGTTCATCAAATTCCTTCCTAAGAATACCATGTTCAATATTATTTAAATCCAACTTTCGGTTCTCAATCCTGATGAATTTGATATCCCAGGGGGAATTAATGAATGGTATCTGAATCCTACTGCCAATGTCTTTGATACTCTCTATTGGATAATGCTGCAGGATAAGATCCACTGTAAATGCGTTGTATGCATTTATCCAATAAGCAATGCGCTCGTTGATGGTCCATGAAACAGGATCCGGTGGATTCTCACTTAAGAGTTTCAAATATGATGTCAACTTATTCCTGTCGCTCAATAATCCGACATAGTCCACATGTCCGTTTTTATCAACGAACCTGCTCAATATCTCATCCCATTGATCATGATCAATGTTGCCTGATTTTTGTATGTTTTCAAAATGGATAGGCTTACCCGGTAATAGATTCCATAGAATCAGCATCACCAAGGCGAGTACTATGGCAATCAAATAGTGGCGCATTGTTATCCCAGAAGTCATATAATTTATATATTTTAAGAGATTACCAATTTCGCTAAGAATTAGTTCCCTTGGGTAATCGGGTAAATATACATGCCAGAATTGAGCACCATATTACTAATTGGAGGTTTCCTGATTATCTCTGTTGCTGCAAATCATCTTTCAGGTTTTTTTACACGATTTAACCTCCCGCTGATAACAGGATTGCTTATTATCGGCATTTTGTCCGGACCATTTGTTTTCGGATTAATTACCACTGATTCCTGGCACAAACTAAATTTTATCAATGAGATCTCGCTTGCTTTCATCGCCTTTGCTGCTTCCGCAGAGCTTTATCTGAAAGAACTTAGAAACCGTTTGAATAGTATCAAATGGATGACCTTTACGCAACTTATTGTCACATTTACTTTAAGCAGCGTAGGTATTTATCTTATGGGAGATATGCTCCCATTCATTTCTGAACTAGGTGTAAAAGGCCGCATTGCCATAGCCATTTTGATAGGGACCATTTTTATCGCACGATCTCCTGCCTCGGCCATAGCTTTAATTAGTGAAATGCGCGCAAAAGGCCCATTCACTCAGACTGTTATGGGCGTGACGGTTTTGATCGATTTCCTGGTAATAATCCTATTTACAATAAATCTGTCCATAGGGATAGCACTCATAAACGATGAGGAAATAAGCTTTGCGTTTATTTCAATATTGCTAATTGAAATGGGTGCTTCATTTGGTCTCGGGATGCTATTAGGCAAATTAATCCAACTCATACTCGGTCGAAGAATGAGTTTGAATGTTAAAGGTGTGTTGATCGTTTTATCTGGTTATATGGCTTATGTACTTGATCATCATGTAGAAATTGAATCTTTGGAGTATTTGGGAAAAAGCTACAAACTCGAGCCTTTACTTATATGTATTATTGGAAGTTTCTGGATTACAAACCACACAAGATATCGTGCGGAATTCACAAAAATTCTTAAAGACATAAGTTTATACATATACGTTCCATTTTTCACCCTTATAGGTGTATCCCTCTCTTTGGATCTCTTGGTCCAATTTGCTGGGATCACGCTTATTTTGTTCTTAATAAGACTTGGATCAATAATGATTGGCGCCTATTTAGGTGGTGCAATCGTCAAAGATCCACCATTATTCAAAAGAGTTGGTTGGATGCCGTATATAACCCAGGCCGGAGTCGGTCTTGGTCTTACGACAATTGCTGCCCATACTTTTCCTCAATTGGGTGTGGAATTTTCCACTTTGGTAATTTCCACAATTGTCCTTAACCAAATCGTGGGGCCTCCAC
>JAPUIM010000348.1 GCA_027297025.1 Bacteroidota bacterium
TGAAAGCTCCGGCTAAAAAACCCAAATCAGACAAGGCTAAAAAATGACAAAGATATTTGGGTGCTTTATGGTTATTACCTGGCTCTTGTGTATGTCTTTGGCCACTTTTGCTCAAGAATCCCTTAACCTAAAAATCAAGAAGTACATTAGGGAGAATATTCGACCGGAACTGCAAAAATTGAGAAGTCAACTGGATCCGGTTCTCACCCGGGACGAAAAAAAGGACATCGTCAACCTCAGATGGCAGTTCAGGGAAATAATGAAAGCAGCCAAGCAGGAAGATTTTGAGACAGCCTGGGAAACCAATGAAAACCAGCCAAAATCACTGGATATTGAAATGCTATTTTTTCAAAATAACCAGCAGTTGATCCAGGTAATTTTGGAGGATGCCTGGACACTAGCTGAAAATCATATAGAAAAAATCAATGAGTTGTTAGGGCAGTTGGAACCCACTAGAGAAAAATGGTGGGATGACCTCAATGCAATCATTCAGAAAAACTCAAATACCGGACAGGAAAGGATCTCAATCGACACGGAGTTATTTGAAAATCACTTCGGCAGTGACTTTTTCCCCATCTTTTTTTTATTATGGGGCCCGGAGGGTTTGATCTACGATCATAACCAGATGGACAATCCCAATTTGCTAAAGGTCAATACCTATTACAATGCCGCTACCGATATCATGAATTTGCAATTTACTTTAGAGCAACCAACAACTATTGAATTATTATTGGTAGACGGTCAAGGAAGAGGTATTCAAAGATTTGAGTACAAATATTCCGTATCTGGGATCTATACTGAAACCATCGATATAAAATCCTTGGCAACCGGCAGGTGGTTTATGAAGGTGGTGAGTCCTCAAGGAACAAGGTTGATCAGTTTTAATAAGATTTAGAAACAATTATTTTATAATAGTATGAAACATCTTTTTTACACTCTTTTACTCACCGGTATATTAATGGGATGCAGCAAGACCACTACAATGATCGCCTCCTGGAAAAGACCTGATTTTGTTGCCAAAAAGTACCAAAAACTAGGCGTTGTGGTTTTTTCTCCTCGAATGTCCAGCCGGGCTATTGTGGAAACCGACATGGCCTATGAGTTCAGGGTCCGAGGGGTGAAAGCCATAGGGACCTTTGATGTTTTCCCTTTTGCCGGAAGAAAAGATTTGATCCAAAAAATGGATCCGGAGGAATTAAAACAAAAAGTCCGCCAAAGAGTGAATGATATGAAGATGGATGCCCTATTGACCATAACCGTACTGGATAAAGAAAAAGAGCAACGATACGTGCAAGGCACCAATGTATCGGTGGGAGTGGGTGCACCAATTTATGGGGCGGGATATCCCTATTATTCAGGTCATGCGGCCTATCGTCATTCCTATTATGGATATTATGCCTATGCAGCCGGTACAGTTTATGACAATGGATACTACACTACCACTACCACCTATTTTGTGGAGACCAATGTTTATGACGTGGAAACTGAAAAGTTGATTTGGACCGGTCAAACCAAAACCAAGGACCCGGATTCACTTGAAAAAGAATCCAAAAAATTCGCCAAACTTATTGTGGATGAAATATTGACTAAGCAGGTGCTGGTGCCATAATCTTAGTTATTGAAGGGATTTATTGCACCGTGTATCCCTTACCGGTCATACAGGCAGAAAAAGCCTTCTTGAAATTATTCATCAGCTCTTCCGTCGCCTGCGTTGCCGTCTGATTGGCTTGTTGCTGTGCTTTTTGATCTCCATAAGCCTTGGCTCTTCTTCCCCTTAATCCTCCTAAAACAGCCCCAATAGCGGCTCCTTTACCAGTATCACCGGCAATGGCGCCAATGGCGGCTCCGGCCGCTGCACCACCTGCGGCCCCTCTTACTGCAGATCCGTCGGGCGAGGTATCTACTTTTTCTGCCTGCACCTCTGGTGGGTTTATTGGATCTACACCGGTTTGCTCCTTGGCCCATTTATAACATTGAAATTCGTCAAAGTCTTGTTTTTCCTTATCCTGATCATTGGAGGGGAAAACAAATAATCCCAATCCCTTGGCTATACCAGCCTCCTGAGCCTGTATGGCAGCAAAAGGGATTAATATCATGAACATCAACGCAACTAATAATATATTTCTCATGGTCATTTCTATTTTCATCGATTTACAGGTCCTGAGGATTAATGAATACATATCCTAACTGTTCCAGCGCATCGGCTTCGTTATAAAATGTATAACTCTTAAGAATTTTGCCATTCGCAATTTGATAAGTCGTATTGGTTAACAATTTAACCGGTCCCCGGCCGTCCTTGTAACTAATGCTTAGCAAAGCCCAGTTCGATACCCAGTCTCCTTGATTATCCCCCTCGGTAACGGTCACCGCTATATTCCTAGATTTTTCATATACAATACTTTCATATAAGTTTTCTACATTATACTTCCAAGCTTGTAATGCCGCATCCCTATTGGTGGAATCATCAACAGAAGGGCCAAAACCCTCATAACCTTCAGCCAACATGGCTTCCATGGTGCCATAATCCTTGGCTTCCACCGCATTAATATATTTTTTGATCAGCGCAACATTTTCAGATGCCCTTTGATTACTATTGGCACAGCCACTCAGGATCAGTAGACCCAATATCAAATAACTAATATTTTTCATTCTTATTTATTTTTTCAACCGCTCAAATTAAAGAAAAAATCACTTACAATGAAACCAAGAAGGATACAACTTTATGGAATAAAAAAAATACTCAAAATCTTAAGTCTATCCTTTCTATTGCCCTGAGACTCTTCCCCCCAAATTCTTAAAATTCAATACTATAAATAAGGCAGCTATTGGGCCTCGGGGAAAGGTAAACAAGCTCTGTATAGGTTTTATTAGAATACCCCAGCGCCTAATTCTATTACAAAACCACTCTGTTTGAAAATATCGAATCCAACATTTTTCCATCCCATTCTCACCCCCCAAAATGATGTACCCAGATATTTCAGGAATTTAAGAGGCGTATGTGATACGTTTACCCGCAGCTTGAAGCCAATCTCAGAAACGAATGTGCCGGAGTAGTCTGTCACGCCACGTTCGTCATTTTTGTCAAAAATTTCATAACCCATTCCGATATACGGGTCCAACCAACGGGAAGCAGAAGGTGTATGTACTATTTGATGTCCAAATATATTTTCATAGCGGCCATCAAAGGCATCTTCATTCCCGAAGTATATTTTATGATAAAGCCAACCTCCTGTCATGGGAGCCTCTACATTTTTAAACAGTAAAAGAGGTAGTGTAATACTAATGCCATTCGAATTATCCCATCGATAGGCAAAAGATATTGCTTTATAAGAAGCCACTGTCTGTGAGTTTCTTTGGCCCGTATGGTCGGCCTTACCACGAACAGGTTTCGGCCAATCATGGGGCTTTTTGTCTTTCATAAATCTCACAAGGTCTTCCGGTACATCAATTTCCAGATAATTCGGATAGGCCCTTAATTCGTAAGTTGGATCATCCTCATCAAATTCAAATTCATCAATCAAATTGTCATAGTATCTATCTTCCCTGGCAATCGGTGGAAAAAGAAGGGATTTTTTTGTTCTCTTTTTGGTCATCCAGGCTTGGTACTGGCCTGTGAATAAGCGCCCTGAAGTTTCAATATCACGTACTCCCCATGCGTCATTGACGTTTTCTGAAACATCAAAACCCGGCGTGTAAACTCCATCTGCATTTTTATCGGTACAAGAAGCATGTTTGCCTTCTCCGATCATAATTGAAAGTGGAAAAAAAGTTTGTTCATCAACCATAAAAACATTCTGATACCATAACAAACCGTGGGCGTGTGCAACCACCAGTTGGGCAACAATACTATATTTTCCTTCAGGGCATCCATCATTCTGGATCACATTGAATTGAATAGACATGGATTCAATGTCATGCTTATGACTGCCTACACCGGTTTCCTTATCGAAGTAATAATAAAAATTAAGGTCGAATCCATTGAGAATGTCCAAATGGAGTACCTCTTGAAGAGAATAATCCAATTCCTCTTTGTCAATTCGATCCATTGAATAAACATAGGTGAGTTTGTAATAAACTACAGGTTTGTTGCCTGGTTCATCCACCGGCAATGCCATGGGAATTCTGATCTCCTTGTTTTCATCATACAAATAGGGTTCGTCAGGAGAGAACCAAAGCATTGGCGCTGTTTTCCTGGCCAGGTCAGCCAGGTTTATGATTGGATTATTGGTTTGCAGGATTGTCCCGGCATATTGATCGCTTTGGGCATGGGACTGATAGGCCAATAATGAGAGGATTGCTGAAAGAATCAAAAGTATTTTTTTCATCTGAAATTTGTCAAAATGATCGATTATATATTGGAGCATCAAACCATTTTTCATTGCCACCGATCACGGTAATATCCTCAAGAGGGTTACCAGTGACAATTAAAAATGTCTACATAGGGTGATTTGTTGGATAACATTAGACATTACAATGGATATTTAGATTAGTTTTCTTACTCAGATTTCGCTATAATGTAATCAACATCTCTTTGATTATTTATAGACTAAATATTAAAATGAAGTAGGATAAACTAGTAGGAAGATAGGAATTTGTCTTAGTAGCATAGGTTTGTCATGATAAAGTGAAATGAAGAAACTATTGGACCTGGACAAGAAAGTGATCAAACAACTGAGCAAGTTTGCCATTGACCAGGATTACCGGAGCGTGAAGGCGTTTATGGAAGCCATACTGATAGAGGCTGCGAATCCCAACAAAAAAAACAAACTCACCAAACTCCTTATATAGTTACCAAGCTAGCGGACACCTTTACTCACATCTGTTTTCATGATTATCGAGG
>JAPUIM010000349.1 GCA_027297025.1 Bacteroidota bacterium
GTAAATTTTAAATAAAACGGCCTGGGTGTCCAGATTATTTTTTATAGAATGGGGAAAACTTCCATCGAAATAAAGAGTATCTCCTTCATTTAGGACTACTTCCGAATTTTCAAAACCATAGATTACAGAACCAGTAATTAGGTAAATCAATTCCATCGCATCAGTAGCAATCGGGACTCTAAAACATTTTGGCTTAACCTTCACTAAATTAGCCCTGAAATTGATATTCGAAATATCCTGATAAATAAGAGATTCATATATGAGCCCTTGTGAATCTTTTCTTTCTTCAATTTTCCCTTCATCTTTCTTAATATGCAAAAAAGACAATTCCTTATCGGTGACAACTTCTTCAACCAAATCGGCCATATTTACCTCTAGTGTCTTCGAAATATTCAGAAGAACGGGCAGCGATGGAACTGCCCTAAAATTCTCAATTTTAGATAACAGACCGGCTGTGATATTACTTTGGGAAGCCACTTCCTGCAAATTCAGGCCTTTATTTTTCCTCTCCTCTCTTATTTTCTTTCCAATGTTACTGAGAATATCATCTTTGATCATTTAAAAACTATTTTAATAAAACTTAAGACTCAAGCCATACGTACCCCCCCCAATTTATTAAGCCTCAATTGATTTAAAATGTTAAGCTGCTGATGGCCAGATTCTATGCTTTAGGCCTTAGGCCTGTAACCCCGATATCTCCTCAAAGCAACTTTCTAATATTGATAATGCTTTATCCATTTCATCATAACTGATAGTTAAAGCAGGAGTAAGAGTGAGGATATTCCCCATAGTCAATTTAAAGTTAAGGCCTCGTTCCAGCGCCATATACATAATCCTTTCAGCTTCATCAACCGGCTTTTTACCGTTTACATTTGCCAACTCAACACCTATCAAAAGCCCTATTCCCCTGACATCTTTTATCAGCTTGTATTTTTGCTGAAGTTTCTGCAAGCCATCCAGTGTATACTGGCTTATCTTTTTAACATGGTCAAGGATATTTTCATCTTCCAGATATTTGATGGCTGCAAGTGATGCTGCGCAAGCCACCGGGTTTTTTTCATGGGTATAGTGTCCAAGAGCTTTATCCTTCATGACATTGAGTTCTTCCCTTGCTATAAGTGCGGCAAATGGAAATATTCCTCCCCCAAGCCCCTTTCCAATTACAACCATATCGGGAACTATACCATAGTGTTCAACTGTAAACATCGTTCCGGTGCGGCCCAGACAATGTGGGATTTCATCCAGGATCAAAAGAGCTCCATGACGATCACAAGCCGCCCGTACCTTGTGCCAATATTCCTTAGGTGGAATATACGGGGTAGATCGCACAGTTTCTGCTATTACAGCGGCTACATCGCCCTCTTTCTCCAGTACATATTCAATATAGTCGGCACATTTCAACGTGCATTCTCCTGCACAGTCCCAGGGACAATTTTGTGCATCCGGTGGCGGTACATGTTCAGTCCCAGGCAAGAGAGGCCCGATCTCACTTCTGAAAATTGCCTCACCCCCAATTGAAATAGCGTCCAGGGAAGCCCCATGAAAAGAATCCCACATCGAAATAGTTTTGAATCTGCCGGTTTTCACCCGTGCCAGTTTGAGTGCCATCCCAATTGCCAGGGCGCCACTCGGAGCGAACAATACCCTGTTGAGGTCTCCCGGTGCCAGTTCAACCAATTTCTTAGCCAAATCAATCGCAGGTTTGTTTGTGTATCTTCGTGTACAAAAAGGAAGCTCTTCCATCTGTTTTGTTATGGCCTTGATTACATTAGGGTTTCCGAAACCCACCTGATGGACATTGTTGCCATGGAAATCAAGGTAACTTCTACCCTCCATATCCACAATTGATGAGCCTTTGCAGGACTCCATCACATTGAGGCAGGGAGTTGAAAGAGACTGGTGCAAAAAATATTTGTTGTCCATTTCAAGCAACCTTACTGTATCATCATCAATATTAGTTTCCCAATAGTCTCCCCTGCTTACGGTAATGTTTATGTCTCCCTCCGATCTAAGTTTGTCCTTATCCATGATTGATTACCCTTTTTCTAAATCGTATATAACTAGGTTTTATCTATAAATTATTAGTGACTAAGTTAAGTGACTATTTTACTAATATGATAATTTATGATCACAATTATTACATATAGTAAATGTTATTATCTATTAAGAATCCATTTACAAGCCTGATATTTGATTTCAGGGGTTTATAATAATTGTTTTCAATTTCTATTCAACATGCCTAAATATTTACTAACATTAAACTAATTAAAATCCAATTTGATATATATTATATTTTAATGGACAAAAACAATTACCAACCAAACAGTACTGAATCAAAACAATCTGCATAAACATCAACCAACCGTGTAGTATGAAGTCAAAATTCTTTTTAAAGTGCAAACCTTCTGGGATAATAGGCCGGTTTCTAATTGTATGGATATTTTTCAGTCCTATTTCGAACATATGCGCACAAGAACCCGATGACGTCCTGCCCCGATGGCAAGATGGTTATATGGACATTCATCACATAAATACAGGAATGGGGGATTGTACTTTTTTCGTTTTTCCTGACGGCACGACAATGCTTTTTGATGCTGGAGAAATGGATCTTACAAATCCCAGAACAATGGGGCCAAGAAACTCAA
>JAPUIM010000035.1 GCA_027297025.1 Bacteroidota bacterium
CCAAAGAGGGTTTAAAAAAGTTGGGGAAAAATTAATGGCGCAGAGAATCCCAATTATAAAGGCCAATGTAAATCTAACAAAAGGGTATGGTGTCCATTTAAACATAAACTCAATTTCTCGTTTAATTGAACAGTATTAAAGGGTATATTATACTTTAAAATAACAACATAATAAACATTTAAATAGATTTTACAACACCAGATATGGTAATAAAGACAAAATATATTTTTAATAGGAAATAAAAAATATTAAAAAAGTAACAACTATAATTTATAAACCATTTTTAAATGATCTATGCCACATTCTTGGAATAATGTACCGGTTTTTTGAAACCCCAACTTCTCATACAAAGATAATACACCCAACTGGGCATGTAGATAGATTAGTTTATCCTGTATTAGAGGGCTTTTATTAATATCTGCCATCACGGTTTTAAGTAACTGGTAACCGACCCCCTTACCTCTGGCAGAGTTTAAAACCGCAAACCTCTCAAGTTTTATCCCATTTGGTGTAACTCTCCAACGCGCTGTTCCGCAAGGACAATGGTGTTGGTCTATAGCTAAAAAATGGTGGGCTATTTTATCATATGAATCGAATTCCTCAGGGTAGGGAACGTTTTGTTCTTTTACAAATACCTCTTGTCTGATTTTAAAGGCTTTTTGAAGATCTTCCGGTTGAGAGATTTTGATTACTGAGGCCACTGTTATGCTTTGGACTCTTTAGCTTTGTCATAGGCTTCAATTATCTTTTTCACGATTTTATGGCGAACCACATCCTGGGGTCCTAGTTCTAGGTATCCAATTTCTTTAATATTTTTTAGTATATCCAACGAATGCATCAGACCGGATTTCTGATGATCGGGAAGATCAACTTGTGAAATGTCACCAGTAACAATCATCTTTGAGTTGGGACCCATGCGAGTAAGAAACATTTTGATTTGCATTGCCGTGGTATTCTGGGCTTCATCCAATAAAATGAAAGCATGATGCAAGGTTCTACCCCGCATGTAAGCCAGGGGAGCTATTTCTATGATCCTATTTTCTTGATAATATCTCAATTTTTCCGGGGGGAGCATGTCATCCAGAGCATCGTATATAGGCCTTAGATAAGGATCGATCTTTTCCTGCATATCTCCTGGTAAAAAACCCAGGCTTTCGCCTGCCTCTACTGCTGGTTTGGTAATTATGATCTTTTTGACCTCTTTGTTCTTAAGTGCCCTAATTGCTAATGCCACTGAAATATAAGTTTTACCGGTTCCCGCTGGCCCAATAACAAATAACATATCATTATTCATGGCGGCGGAAACCATTTTCTTTTGATTGGTAGTTTTGGGTTTTATTTTAATACCCTTATTACCATACAATAGGATATCATCAAAGGAGGGTTCGAAGAGAACTTCCTCTTCCTTTTGGATATAGTTTTGTACATTTTGATGGGTTATCTTGCCGTATTTATGGTAGTGTTGAAGCAGTGATACCAAGATTTCATTGATTTTAAGGATTTCCGGAGTACTGCCTTTGATTTTTATTTCATTACCCCGTGAGATTATCTTGCTTTTAGGAAAAGCAGTGGCCAACTCCTGAATGTTGGCATTTTCAATCCCCAAAAAATCGATCAGGGAGACATTTTCTAATGTAATTACTTTTTCTACCAAATAACTTCCTTTTTATTAAAACCTTCCATAAGGTATTTAAAAATGATTAATTTTACTCAACAAAAATACACAATTATTCTTCGCCTGTATGGCCCTGATAACCTTTACTTCGGATTTTGGGTATAGTGATCATTATGTGTCAGCTGTTAAGGCGAAAATCCTCAGTCAAAATCCTGACTTAAGAATAATAAATATCAGCCATGATATTGATCGATTCAATTTAGCTCATGGTTCGCATGTAATAAGTCAAGTCTTCCGAGATTTTCCACCAGGCACAGTTCATCTTGTAGCAATAAATTCTCATAACAATTTATCAGAAGCCCATATTGCGTTGAAGTTAGAGGATCATTTTTTTGTTGGAAGTAACAATGGAATATTCGGGCTCATTAGTGAAAAAGATCCTAGTGAAATAGTGAAGTTGGAGGGAGTAAACCATAAATTTTCATCCTTTCCTGCCAAGGATATTTTTGCCGGGGCAGTGGCCCATCTTGCCTCTGGAAAAAAATTAAAAAATTTGGGCAAACCATATACCAATTTCCAAAAGATGATCGGGAGGAAAGTCAAAGCTACCAAGAGTCAAATATCCGGTAACGTAATAAGGGTGGATCACTATGGAAATTTGATCACCAATATCGAAAAAGAAGTATTTGATCTTTTAAGCAAGGGTAATAAATACTCCATCATTTTTGGTCGTGAGCAAGCCCAAGAGATAAATGTAGGGTATGGGAAAATAGAAGATGGTGATTGCTTTATAATTTTCAACAGTGGGGGATTATTGGAAATTGGAATCAATAAAGGTAATGCCGCCGAGTTGTTGGGATTGGAGTATGATAGTCCGGTCAATATTACCTTCCTTCTTGAATAAGGTAAGCGGAATTTTTAAAGAAAGTCTATATCCACATTAAAAGGGTATTTCATCAAGTATTGTAGTGCATCATCTGCTGATAGGTTTTCAAATAGTACTTTGTAGGTCATCTCTGTGATGGGGGCTCTTATTTTATAATACTTGACTAGCTTTTTGGTTATTTTTATGGTTTTAACTCCTTCCGCTACTTCCTCCATTGATGAAATAATGTCATCCAGGTTTTCTCCTTTGGCCATTCGGTAGCCTACTGTATAGTTCCTACTCAAGGTACTGGTGCAAGTGGCTACTAAATCACCAATTCCTGCCAAACCTAAGAATGCCTTGGTATTTCCTCCCAGAGCCACTCCCAAATGTATCATTTCTACCATTCCCCGGCTAATCAACAATGCCCGTGCATTCTCTCCTAGTCCCAAACCGCTCAAGGCGCCTGAGGCGATTGCTATAATATTTTTGAGCACCCCACATAACTCGATCCCGATCAAGTCTTGATTGCCATATACCTGGAACATGTCATTCCTTAAAAGTTTTTGGCCCAACTGGATCACTTCTTCAAATCTGCTGGCCACTACCGTGGCTGCTGGTTGATTGTCGGCAATTTCCTTAGCCAGATTGGGGCCGGCTAAACAACCTACTCTCAACACATCTGTTTCCTCTTGTATAACCTCACTCATAGTCAACACTTGTTCTCGGGTAAGTTGGGTGTAATCATCAAGACTTTTGCCTGGAGACAACTTTATATCCAGTCCTTTGGTTCCATGGATAAGTATGTGATAAGGGTGAAGAAACGGGGCTAGTTTTTTAATAGATTCTCTAAAGGCAGAGGAAGGGACCACGGGAAATAATATCTCGCACTGGTCAGCCATCATTTGCAAATCTCCGGTAGGGGTAACACCTGGTTTCAATTTTTGTCCATGGCTAAAACCGGAAGTTATCATTTGTTCTACCACCTGCGGCTTACGAGCGTACAAATAAACCTGGGCATTGGCAGATAAGATATTGGCCACTACCGTGCCAAAACCTCCGGCACCAACCACACCAACAGGTTTATCGAATGAAATTTTCAAAAGAGTAACCAGTTAATCGGTTGTGATAATAATATAAAAGGGAAAGGTCTTCTGAGGTTATATTACCTGCTTTATTCCTCAATAAGGGGCGCTTTGCATGGTACATACCCACGTTTTCCATACCATGTTTGATTATTTTTTCAATGTCTCCTTCCAAATGGGGAGCATAGTCGATCTCACCTTTCTTATGTAGATCGAATATGTTGCTGCGAAGCAAATCACAGGAATATTTGAATTGGTCATAGGGTATGATATGTTCTTCTTCCGGTAATCTCAGGAGATTGTATAAATCCAATTTTTCGAATTTATGCCGTAGCATTTCAAAAGCC
This sequence comes from Bacteroidota bacterium, assembly GCA_027297025.1. GTDB lineage: Bacteria > Bacteroidota > Bacteroidia > Cytophagales > Cyclobacteriaceae > JAPUIM01. Next base: position 3,913 of record JAPUIM010000035.1, read on the forward strand.
ACATAGGCTACCAGGTGACTGGAAAATACCTTATTTATTCGGTGGAACTCTGTGACAATTATATTGGAAAGACGCCTGGTATATTCATTTTCCCGTTGTTTATCGGAATTTATTTTACCGTTGGATAAAAAATATTCTCTGATATCAATTTCATGTCCTATTTTATTTAAGCTGACACCATTGTCGTCTACATAATTGCCAAACAAATCCAACCCTTTACCAATAGAGAGTGAAACCTTGGAGCCCTTAAAGAAGAATTTAATGATGAACTTTAGGATCTTGTAGGAGGTTGAAAATTCATCACTTTCCGTATAAAATCGACCCTGACCAGTTCTTCTTAAAAAATCCGTGATCAATATAGGTGCCTCCAAAACAAAATGGTAATTAATTACTACTGGTACTACAAATATCTTTCCGGATCCGTTATGGGAGTTATTTTCAAGGTTGATTCGCTGCGCCTCAAACGCCGTACCTAACAATCCCAACTTCAATCTCTCCTCCAGTGCACCGGATCGGGACCGGGTACCACCCGGGAAAAATAAACTATGGCATCCGTAACGAAGGGCCAGACTTGAGTATACTTTTAAGGTTTCCAGGTAAAGCAGGTTCTTTTTGCGCCGGTCCACCTTATAAGCGCCCAGACTGTTCATGAAATAGGCAAAAATTCTTATGTTAAATAGGTTCAATCCCGCACCATATATAAAAGGGGGAAGTCCCAAATACTGTATGATCCATCCTATCAAAACAGAATCAAGATTACTGAAATGGGTTGGGACCATCAATACAGTACCGATCTGGGCAAGTTTCCTTATTTGCTCAACTTCCCCGCTGACCTCAACTTTATCGGCTAATGCCAATCGGTCGGACCAAAAAGAACCACCAGCCGCATTGAGAAGTCGTGCAAAACCGAACGTGACCACTGCCCGCGCCAGGCGATAAGAGGTTGGCTTAAAATTTCCCGCAATCTCGTTGGCATACCGAGTGATGATTTCTTTTATGGTATTTTCTAACAATTGTTCGGCATCATCATGCTGTTCAGCTACAATTAGCTGTTGTTTTACATGTTCCCAGAAAGAATGTTCATCCTCGGGATCTACTCTCCAGGGATTTTGTTTGATCCGCATCTTTTCTCGGTAGAGGGTGGTTTCGATCTCCTCAATTATCTTTTGTTTGGAAGTGGCAATTGACTTAACATTTTGTACGCTTTCTTTAATTACCTCTAGAATAAACTCTTTTCTGAATTTACTCAGCCGAACCACTGGCCATTCCCGGGGGCCCGGCAGGATGGGAGGGTAAATCCTTTTGGGCTTGAGAAGCTTCATTATTCGTTCTTTTAACATATTGATGTGGTCCTTTGATCAAATATAGACATTATCGATTTACAACTTGGATGTTTTATTGAATCACTAGGATCATCTGATAATTAAATTTCCTTCCGAATCTAATCGCACGGTTTCAATTTTACTTATTGCATTCTGGTTCAGGGGGCCAAAAATATGTGGATAAAGCTGGTCTCCTTCACTGGAAATTTCATATTTTATCTCACTATTTACCTTTAGGGGATCAATTACAATTATCAATAATTGATTTGGCCTGGAGAAATGTCTATTGTAAGTGGCCCTTATTTGTTTCCATGACGAGGCATGAATAAACCCTTGCTTGAGGAGTGAGTCCGGTTTATAATAACCTTCATTTAGCTGTTTTTTCCAGGATTTTTTGAGAGCGAGATGATAGATCATGGATTCCTTTTTCTTTAAGTCTTTATTAGCGGGAAGGAGGGAATTGATAAATTCCACAAACACTCTTAAGTTTTGGCTTATTTGGTGAAGTGGGAAATCTTGTTCATTGAAAAAAATATCGATGGTAATTGTAGTAATTCCCCTCCAGCCATAATAGAAGCTGATGAGTCCTACAAAAAATATAATAAGAAGGAGCCAGGGGTCCAAAGAATTTTCGATGATCCCAATGAAACTTAAAGGGGCAAGAATACCGCCTGCTACCAGCGGCAAAAGGAGTTTTCGATCATTAAAGTTGATCTCTTTTATCAGGTTGAGTTCAAACTGGTAAGATTTCCCTTTTTGTATAATTATCAACTCATGATCTCCCAACAAGATTTTATTTTGAGCATCATCTGATTTTCCCAG
>JAPUIM010000350.1 GCA_027297025.1 Bacteroidota bacterium
TGGGGAGCGATCACCCAGCTATTGCTGCCATGCCACCAAGGTATTGGCAATAAGTCCATTAGTTCATCATAATTATAGGCCATCTCAGCGGATTCCGTAGGCCTGGATCCATTAACAGGGATTTTATTTATGGTTTTATCACCAAATAAATCGAGGTCCAAGAGATATTCAGGCCCCAATTGCTGATAGATATGCTCAACTATGGGTTCGGTACGGGGGGCCATGGCAAAACTCCAGGCGATGTAGCCACCGACCAGGTAAATATCTTCCGGGGTGAATAATTCCACATCTAACTGCAGCAAATAATATTCGATGGGGGTAGGACCGGTTTGTATAAATTCATTGATGCCTTGCAGGTAGGCCAATGCCGCTTTTTGATAGGGTTGTATACGCTGATTTAAAAATTTATGTGCTGAAATTTTCGCGTTCTGGGCAATCCCTACGGTTCTGAATAACCGGTCAAATTCTACCAAATCTTCACCAAAGAATTCGGCCAATCTTCCCGCTCCAATACGACGGATGAGGTCCATTTGCCAGAGTCGATCCTGGGCATGAACATACCCTAATGAATGGTACAGGTCTTCTTCGTTTTGTGCGTAAATGTGAGGAATGCCATGTATATCGTAATATACCTCTACTTCTTGCCGTAGGTATTTGGATTGAATGTTACCAGAATATTGTGGCTTTAGTTGTTCTATCCAGCTAAAAAGACCAATCCCAACAATTATAAGGCCGGTAATGATGCCGATGATAACTAGCTTATACCTCATTCATATTTATTTTCCCTAAATTAATGATTCATTAACTATTTAGTACTTTTTCACCAAGTAACAGTACAGCTTATATAACGAGGAACTATCCTTTACTAAAATTTCTTTATATTATAAATAGAATTAATTTTTGAAAAAATGAAAGCAATTTGGAATAGTGCCATATTGGCGGAAAGCAATGATACTGTGATAGTGGAAGGCAATCATTATTTTCCGCCAAATTCAATCAACAAAGAGTATTTTAAAGAAAGTACTACTAACTCTGTTTGCCCCTGGAAAGGAACGGCAAGCTATCATACGGTAACAGTTGATGGAAAGGAAAATGGAGATGCTGCGTGGTCTTACCCAGAACCCAGTGAATTAGCTAAAAATATCAAGGACCACCTTGCCTTTTGGAAAGGGGTGGAGGTAGTTTCATAAATTCCATCTGGAGGGGTTAATCAGTTGAGTTATAAAAATGAATGACCTTTTTTATGTCTTCCATTTTGCTGAAGCCCAATTTATTTTCTTTCATAAAGTATTTTATAGGTTCCGATTTATCCTGTAGGTAGATCATCCAATCTTTTTTCTTTTTGGGGGAGAGATAAACCTCGGATCTTTGAGCAATATATAGATACTCTTTCCTCTCCATCTTTTTACTTTTCTTATCATAATAAATTGAAGACTCTGAGCCTGTTTGATATTCTGGAGGTTTCACGAGCTCGGTCTTTACCAGCAGGGTGAGTGGACCATCCTCCAAAACCTCGAAAAACCCGGTCAACCATTTATCGGATTGGAAGGTGACACAGTTGACAAATTGAATTTGTCTTCCTGTATTTGGTTTATACCAGCGAAACTTTTTCACCTTATATCCTTCCAGTAATTTCACTTGCTGGTTCCACTTAATTTCAAAAATATTGTTTTCCAAATCGTATCTCATCTTAAGCGGTTCAAAATGTTTGTTGATGAATAGCTCAATAGATCCCTGTAGCCACTCCAACTCCAGGTAGTTTTCAAATTTCTGGGAAGACGGCTTGTCCTTGAGAGTTAGAAAAAACTTCTCCAATTCGGTAGTGTCCTGTACATATTGACTAGAAATGGCTGGAATTATTGATATCAGCCAGGCACCAAACACCAATGATGAAAATATATTAATTTTCATAATTTCTTAGTCTTAAAAGGTATAACAATCCCATTGCAAATTCAAATTCATGATTTAAAGGATAATGCTCCTTTTGTGCTAAATTGGCTCCAATTTTTTAAACAAACAGGTTTTTGCAATTACTTGAAACCATAATTGTCGCCTTCAGCAATTTTTTGTGGGGTACGCCACTATTGATTTTGCTGTTAGGAGGGGGTATTTATTTCATGGTTTACTCCCGATTTTTACCATTTCGTTATGTATGGCACGCTGTGAATGTGCTGAGGGGAAAATACGATGATCCCAACGATCCCGGTCAGATCAACCATTTTGAAGCCTTGTCAAGTGCTTTGGCAGCCACCATTGGCTTGGGAAATATCAGCGGGGTGGCAGTGGCTATCGTAATGGGGGGGCCGGGGACTTTGTTTTGGATGTGGGTAAGCGCTTTTGTAGGTATTGCTACTAAATTTTTTACTTGTTCTCTAGCCATCATGTACCGAGGTCGTGATTCGTCGGGAGAGATTCAGGGTGGTCCTATGTACGTTATCATTGAAGGATTGGGCAAAAAATGGAAACCCTTGGCTATGCTGTTTTGCTTCACCTGTTTGTTTGGCGCCTTACCCATATTTCAGGCAAATCAACTGACCCAGGTGATTAAAGAAGTCATTTTGGTACCCCACGGATGGGCTGAACCACAAAGCTTGCTTTCCAATTTCATCATTGCCATGATCCTGGTGGTGCTGGTATCGATTGTAATTTTAGGAGGGATAAAACGCATA
>JAPUIM010000351.1 GCA_027297025.1 Bacteroidota bacterium
AGCTAAATGGACAGGTATACCCTTATCCAGAATGATGCAGAGTGAAAGAGAGAAGTTACTGCACTTAGAGGAGGAATTGAGCAAGAGGGTAGCCGGTCAAAAAGAGGCCATCATAGCTTTATCTGATGCGGTACGAAGGAGCAGGGCTGGTTTGCAAGATCCAAAAAGGCCCATAGGCTCTTTTATCTTTTTAGGCACCACTGGGGTGGGTAAAACTGAACTTTCCAAAGCATTGGCAGAATACTTGTTTAATGACGAAAACGCCATGGTCAGGATTGATATGTCCGAGTATCAAGAACGTCATTCGGTAAGCAGACTGATAGGGGCCCCTCCAGGGTATGTGGGATATGATGAAGGCGGTCAACTTACGGAATCTGTAAGGCGCAGGCCCTATTCGGTAATTCTTTTGGATGAAATAGAAAAAGCGCATGGAGATGTATTCAACATATTACTCCAGGTATTAGATGAGGGAAGATTGACTGACAATAAAGGCAGGGTGGCAAATTTCAAAAATACTATCATCATAATGACCTCCAATATTGGTTCCACTTTGATTCAAGAAAATTTTGAACAACTGAACCAAAAAAATATTACTCAAGTAATTGAGGAAACCAAAACCCAGGTCTTGGAATTACTTAAGAAGTCAGTTCCGCCGGAATTCTTAAACAGAATTGATGAAACTATAATGTTTAGCCCATTATCAAGACAGGATCTTCGCAAGATAGCGGACATCCAGTTCCGATTAGTACAAAAGCGGTTGGAGGAGAATGGAATAAACATAGAAACGTCGGAAAAAGTACTTGATTTTCTGGCTAAAGCAGGTTTTGATCCGCAATTTGGAGCAAGGCCACTTAAGAGAGTTTTGCAAAAAGAGATCTTGAATGAGCTCTCCAAACAAATTTTATCGGGAAAAATAGATAAGGGCTCTCTGGTGGGGATTGACTTGAATGAATCCAATCAGATTGAATTTCTGAATTTGGATGAAGTGACGATTGACGGCAAAGTTTAAAATAGATAGGCCGGGACGATGTTTCGGCCTTTTTTTATAGGCGAATCCCTACTACCAGGATATCGTCAGTTTGTGGAGTGCCCCCTTTCCAATCATAATATATCTTGTTGATCCTATTAAACTGTTCTTCCATGGAAAAACGATGTAATGAACAAAGCATTTCCCGGAACTGGGTTTTCATAAATTTCTTATTATTTTCACCTCCGAACTGATCCTGAAAACCATCGGAACAGAAATATAAGGTATCGCCTTTTTTTAATTTGATTTTTTTAGTGGTAAAAAATTTATCTTTAAACTGGGAACTACCCACTGAAAACCGATCTCCTTTGATTTGAGTTAATTGCTCCTTATGCACATAATACAGAGGTAATTTGGCCCCGGTAAATTGGGTTTCGAAATTTGTTTTATCAATAGTGCAAAGGGCAATATCCATCCCATCTGTTGTGCTTGAATTAATCTGGTTTTGATGCAGGTTTTGCTGGACCTTTTGGTCTAGTAATGTAATGACCAGGTTTGGGTCAGTGATTTTACTTTCTAAAACAATTTGATTGAGTAAGGAGTTGGCCAAAACGGTCATAAATGCCCCTGGCACTCCATGTCCGGTGCAGTCTACCGTGGCAATGACGGTCTTGTGATCTACTTCATTGAACCAGTAAAAATCACCGCTGACTATATCTTTGGGCTTGTAAAAAATAAAACTGTCTGGAAAAATATGGCGCAATTCTTTGTTCTCAGGAAGTAATGACTCCTGAATCCGTTTGGCATAACGAATGCTGTCAGTTAGCTGGCTGTTGAATTCGGCAATGGCTGTACTTTTTTCCTGGATATCATCCCTGTGCTGTTCTATTTCCTTTTTTTGTTGCTCTATAGCGGTATTTTTTTGTTCCAATTTATAATTAGCCTTGATCTTTATGCGATACCTATTATAGATTCCAATAACGATAATAATTACTGCAAAAAGTCCTGCAATCAGGCTATAATTGACCAAACGCCGGGTATTGGCTTGCAGGTTTTGAATTTCATTTTCCTTTCGCAACAGTTCGATTTGCTTTTCTTTGGTTTCGAAATCATACAGTGCCTGCGCCTCAGCTATCTTTTTCGCACTTTCTTTGGTGTAAATTGCTTCATTTTGCCTCATGTATAAGTTAAAATAAACGAAAGCGTTTTCTGAATCTCCCAGTTTATCATAGTAGATGGCAAGGTTTTGATAACAAGTTTGAAGGATTGGGCGGGCATTTATTCTTAAAGCCAGTAATAAACTCTGTTTCAGGAAATCTATACCCTTCTTATAATCCCCCATATTTGAATAGACCTTCCCGATTTGAGAAAGTGCCCTGGCTTGCAGATCCAAATCATTTAATTCCTGGGCGTAGTTCAAACTTGTATTTAATACCTCCAATGATCTATTATTTTCATCATTTTTAGATAATATTTCTCCAATTTTCAAATAAGTGAAGCCGAGCCCTCCTAAGTCATTTAGCTGACTGTGCAGGTCCAATGCTTGGTTGAAATAATCCAGAGCCTGTGCATAATTTTTCTTGGAAAGGTACATATCACCGATAGTGCTCAATGAAGTGGCTATTTTTTCCGTATCATTGATCTGTTTGGCAATTTCCAAGGATTGAAAGAAGTGAGT
>JAPUIM010000352.1 GCA_027297025.1 Bacteroidota bacterium
GAATAAGCAGGAAAATGGTAAAATAAACCGCCAATATCCTGATGGGCAACAGGATAAATTCCAGATAATAGGACTGCCAATAATCACCTCCTTCGGCCCAAATAAAACCAAAAGTGATATAGTAGATCAACCAGAATAATACATGATGTATTACCCTGAGGTGAAAACCAAAATTGCTATCCACTAGCTACCCTTACGCAATTCGATGGTCATGGTTATAGCGCTTTTGACATAGCCATTACAAGCGTTGAAATAAAACCCGCCACTCTTCCCCAAATAAACCGTTTATTAGCAAAAATAAACAAACGGTTATGCGATACATATTATTGATCCTCCTATTAAATCTTAGCTATTTTACTGTAGGTCAGGAATTAGCAAGAAGAGCAGATCTTGGCGCTTCAATTGGTTTTCCCAATGGAAAAGATGCCGGGGCTACCGTGCGAAATGTGGACCCCGGAAGCCCTTTGGATAAGTCGGGTTTACGCCCTGGCGATGTTATTATTAAACTTAATCAGGAAGTTATAAAAGACCCTGACCGTTGGAGTGACATCTTTTTTGATTTAAGAGCAGATGACCAATTGGAGCTATTGGTTAAACGTCAGGATCAATTCCTAAGCATCAATGCCCAATTAAGGGGATTACCTAAAGAAACTTATAAAAACACCCGGGTCCTTTACGAAATGGTGACCACCAACAACGGATTGAATATAAGAACTATTATCACCCATCCTAAAAACATGAAAGGCAAATTACCTGCCCTTTTTGTAGTAGGAGGACTAAGTTGCAGCTCCATTGAAGTTTATCCGGGAAGAAGGGTATCGGGTTGGACTCAGGTGTTACAAGATCTGGTGACTAAATCAGGTATGGTGGTGATGAGAATGGAAAAGCCAGGTGTTGGTGACAGCAATGGTAACTGTGGTCAGAGCAATTTCGAAGAAGATATATTAGCTTTTATTACAGCTTTAAAAGATTTAAAATCAAAGAATTATGTAGATAGTTCTAAAGTAATAATATATGGATCAAGTATGGGAAGCGCCTTGGCTCCCTACCTGGCCAATAAGGTGGGAGTTGCCGGGGTTATATCCGATGGTACTTTCGTAAAAACCTGGTTTGAGCATATGCTGGAGATTGAAAGAAGGATCCTCGAATTTAAAGGAAATTCACCCTCCGAAATTATGGAAAAAATGAATGAAGGTTATATCCCACTTTATTATGGGATGCTGGTAGAGAAGAAGTCTTATGCCCAGGTGGTAGCCGAAAAACCCTGGTTGGAAGAATACAATTACCACTCACCCAATCATATGTATGGCCGGCCAGTGAAGTACTATCACCAGGTGCAGGATTTTAATTTTTCCAAAAGTTGGTATGAATTAAAGGTTCCGGTGAGAATAATCAGGGGTACGAATGATTGGATCATGAGCGATGATGATAACGACATGATCATAGCCATACTGGATAAAAATGGTCATCAGGACCACCTGTTATACCGATACCCGGGATTAGACCACTGGAATATGATCCATGAGCAACCGATTGATTCCTTTCAGGGGAAAACCGGTAAATGGGATGACAATATCAGTCAGATCATTATTGATTTTGCCCAGGAAATGGTGCAATAGATTAAACCTATAGATATTCTGATTTTTTTATCCCTGGATTCGAAATGATCAGTACACAAGGGACCACTACTAGATTTAGAAAGGTAGCACTTAACAAGCCCCCCAGGATTACAAGGGCCATAGGAGCCTGGATTTCATTACCCGATTCACTTCCGGCTACTACGATTGGGATTAAGGCCAGTGCGGTGGTCAAAGCCGTCATTAAGATGGGGATTAATCGATCTTCAGCACTATGAATAATTCGATCTTTTAAAGACATCTCAGGATCATTCATGGATATGAAACGACTCACCAGCAAAATACCATTTCTGGTAGCAATCCCAAAAAGACTGATAAACCCAATGGTGGAGGCAATAGAAATGATACCTGAAGTAAAATAAACGATCAGTATTCCACCTATTAATGCTAAGGGAAGGTTGAGCAAAACAATGGCCGCCAACTTAAGGTCCTTGAATTCATAGTATAGAAATAAATATATCACCAAAAGTGCCAAAACAGCAGTGATGAGAAGCAATTGGGAGGCCCGGGCTTCACTTTCAAATTGCCCGCCATATTCGATCCTATATCCAACCGGAAGCTCTATATTTTCATTGATGGCTGTTTTTATATCTTCCACCACCCCTCTTAAATCTCTTCCGCTAACATTTCCTGATATCACAATCTTTCTTTGTACATTCTCACGACTGATGGCATTGGGCGTACTTAAGGATTTTATATCGGCAATTTGATAGAGTTGTATCTTTTGTCCGCCTGGGGTATCAAGCCAGGCATATTTGATATCTTCCATGGATTTTCTAAAATTAGGGTCATATCTCACCACCAAATCAAAACTCCGCTGCCCTTCATAGATTTGTGATACCGTTATTCCCTGAAAAGCGGTTTCTACAAACTCCGATAAAAAACCCTTAGTCATTCCATATTTATTGAGCATTATAGGGTTGGGGGTGATTCGCAACTGGGGTACTTCTATCTGTTGTTCTACCACCACATCCACCAGACCGGGAACCGGCTCAATCACCGATTTTATATTTTTCCCTAAGGAATATAATTTGTAGAGATCAGTGCCAAATAATTTAATAGCAATATTGGCCCGTGTACCGGAAAGCATGTGATCAATGCGATGGGCAATTGGTTGTCCGAGCGAAACATTAACCCCGGGAATAACCGACAGTTTTTGCCTAATCCTATTGAACAAAGTCTCTTTGTCTGTCTGCCCTAAAGTAAAGGGCGCATCTAGTTCAGAGGAATATACCCCCTGAGCATGCTCGTCGCTTTCTGCCCGTCCTGTCCTGCGTGAAACAATATTGATTTCAGGAAAGCTGAGAAGAATCTTTTCTGCCCTATTACCTAAGGAATTGCTTTGTTCTAGAGAAATTCCTGGATTAGCCATGACATTCACTACTACCGATCCCTCGTTAAATTCGGGCAGAAAACTTCGCCCCAGACCCAGCAATAGGGAAACACTAACAATTAATAGAACCACCGCGGTAATTACCCATAATCCTGGTTTTTTTAAAAAATAGGGTAATATAGCCAGGTATAATACTCGCAACTTTCTCTCTAAAAAAGATCCCTGATGTTTGTTATCCAGAACTTTACTGCTGCTCAGCATAAAACTGCACAATACAGGGGTGATGGTGATAGCCACAAATAAAGAAGCAAGTAGAGAAGTAATAAAGGCAATACCCAGGGGTTGAAGCAAACGGCCTTCGATCCCACTGAGGAAGAATAGAGGTATAAAAGAAACGATAATGATCAAAGTGGCTATAATAATGGAGCTTCTTATCTCCAGAGATGCATTAAGGACAATCTGGATGACGGGTTTTCTTTTCGATTTTCCCAGGGCATGATTTTCTCTCAGCCTTTTAAATACATTTTCCACATCAATAATGGCATCATCAACCAAGGCTCCGATGGCAATGGCCATTCCTCCCAGGCTCATGGTGTTGATAGTATATCCTAAATAATGCAAGGCGATCACCGAACTCAACAAGGACAGTGGTATAGCTACCAATGAAATGACGGTGGTTCGCCAGTTGAAAAGGAATATGAAAAGCACAATGGATACGAAAAAAGCGCCTTCCATCAATGTTTTTTCCAGATTGGAAATGGCAGATTGAATGAAATCAGATTGACGGAAAATGTGTTGGTCTATAGTGAGTTGTGGAGGTAAAGTAGTTAATAACTGTTTGATACGATCATCTATGGCATTGGTCAGATTAAGTGTGTTGATATGGGGTTGTTTAAAAATGATCAGGATCACTGCCGGAGAGGTATTGAGTGAGGCATCACCTATCTTATCCGCACTACCCACCAAAACTTTAGCCACATCTTTTATTCGCAATGAGGCAGTCCCGTCATTTTTTAGAGTGCTATTCTCTATGTCTTCTATTTTGTAAGATCTTCCCTCTGATTTGATATAATACTGATTTCCAAACTCATTTATGAACCCTCCGGAAGCGGTGTGATTAGACTGTTTCACGCCCTGTATTAATTCCTCCAGAGATACCTGGTAATGTTTCATTTTTTGAGGTGATGCCAGTACCTGGTACTGCTTGAATTCACCACCAATGGCAATGACCTGGGCTACCCCTTGCACCGACTTGAGTTGTGGAACCACTTCCCAGTCAGCCAAGGTCCTCACTTCCATGGGAGGCAATGTATCTGATGATAATCCCACCAACATAATCTCTCCCATGATGGAAGAAACCGGTGCAAGGATCAGCTCATTTACTTCTTCCGGAAGTAAGCCCCTTATCATGGGGAGTCGCTCGGCCACAATTTGTCGAGCCAGGTATATATCAGTTCCCCAGTCAAATTCAACCCACACGATCGAAACACCGGCCTTGGAATTGGAACGGATCCTTCGGACATTAGGAGAACCATTGAGAGTGGTCTCTACGTGATAAGTAACCAGTCGTTCAACCTCTACCGCTTCCAGTCCATGGGCCTCGGTAATGACCGTAACCGTGGGCGCCGTGAGGTCTGGAAAAACATCGATATCCATTTCCCTCAACACCAATAGACCACTTAATGTAAGTAGAACTGACAGGAATAAAACCATCAGTCTATTGCTTAGGGATATATTTAAAATATTATTTAACATAGGTCAATGTGGTTAGTGGATATGACCATGCTCTGGAGCCTCACCTTTCATGGAAGCCATTTTTACCTGGTAGGCACCAATGGAAACGATTCGTTCATTTTCCTTTAATCCATGCACCACCTCTGTCCACTCTGAATTCTTAATAGCTGTTTTGATCTCCCGACTTTCAAAACTTTCGCCGGTTTTTTGGACCATCACCGTGTAAATACCAAAATCCTCCAGAAGAGCTGAGGTGGGAATTGCCAGACGTTCCTGATCAGATCCAAAAGCGGCTTCTATTTCAATAAAGCTTCCAGGCGTGAGATGGGAATAAGAGGTGCTATAATAGGCCGAGATAAAAGCATTTCCATCCTCAATATATTGTTCATAGGAGATGATCTCTCCTGGTAATTCTTGCCACCCTAGCAGTGACCTCACCCTTAAATACTTAATATTTTTAATATTATGCTGGTGGTTGGTCGGAATGTCTAGTTTGAGTTGGAGCCTGGTATTAGAAGACGTCTCAGCCAAAGGATGACCAACTTCAACGTAGTCACCGGGGTTTACAAACAGTTCTCTGATATATCCACTGGCGGGAGAAATTATTTTCTTACCCCCTTCCAGGTAATTTTGAGATATTTCTTCGAACTCAGTTTTGGCTATTTCATAATCCAACTTAAAATCTTCAAACTCGGATGCCGATATAATCTTGTCCTCAAATAATCGCCTTTGCCTTTTTAGCTCAGATTCAGCTCGCAGTAATCTTGCCCGGTTGTTTTGATAAAGAGAGCTCAGACTTTCTTCAGCAGAAACCCCACCTACAATGCCCTTTCCTGATATGGTGAACAACCAATCGCCCTTATTCACAAATTGACCTGCTTGTAGATTCTTCTTAAATAGAACCAAACCCGCTGCCGGAGCTGAAATTTTAACAATATCACCTTTGGCAAGAATTACTTCACCAGAAGAGTGGATATATTGCGCAATTTTTCTGCGGGCCACTTGATAAACTGTAAAATCAGTGTTCCAGGCTTGTTCCTTGGTAAATTCAATATCTCCCTCGTCTGATTTAAGGGGGTTGTAATCTCTCAGTGCTTTGAATACTTCCATTCCAGGTATAATTATCTTTTCCATTAAACCTTCTGATTCAATATCAAAGATCAATGTATGTAAGCCCGTTTGGGTGGGCTTGATAGCCGGAATGAATAATCCGGCTCGAATGGGTTTATCTACTGATTGGCGTAATCCTTTGGGGCCTTTGATAAGACTAACAGTTACCTTCCCCGATTCCATTGGTTGATAACCCTCTAATAGGGTAACATAGGTGGAAAAAGACGAAACTTGCCCAACCACCAATGGGCCGAATTCTGTAAATAATTCAATATTCTCCGTCCAACGGGTAATGGTTATGGTATTTTCCTGAGTACGATCATCTGCACTGTGGGGATGACCATGTTCTGATTTATTTTGGTTGCATGCAAACAATAAAGCACACACCCATAATGAATACTTGTTCATTAAAATGGTGATAAGAGTATAAAGCGAATAAATTATTTGGCGGAATCTTAAACCGCAAAAGGGGGGCCTCTTTTGGACTGGGATATTAGGGAAATGTGATAATTAAATCTTGTATTAAGGTATGAACGTGAACTTACAAGAGGTTGTAGCTGCTTGGTTATAACTTGAAAATCCAGAGCAGGGCTCAGATCTGTGGATTTGTATAACTTAAAATTTTTGGAGAATCCTGATTTCTTAAAATAGTTTAAATGATTTTGGCCTTGATCTATGTTTACAATATCTATTAATAGATGATCTAAAAAATGGACCCAATCATAATCTTGATGAGCGTCATCATAGTGATGGTGTATTCCTGCATCCTGATGAATTTCACCGTGCTGATGGGGAACGATTCCATGCGTCAGCACCAAAGAATAAGATAAAAGTAAAAAGCCAGTTATGAATATTCTAAGCTTCATCCCAAGCAAAATTACAGTTTTAAGAAAAAAATATCAATATTATGATCTTCAGTCTTTTAATTCAAAGGTCAAAGTGGACCAATTGGATTCGTAATCTATACCTTCATCCGAACTTTTCTCCATGTAGATGGAGCTTACATACCAATGCCCGGGTTTGCTTAATGGTATTTTGGCAATTCCGTTTTTATCGGTCCTGGTTTTAACTGCCACTAGGTGTCCACCAGTATCACTGTGACTATGAAAACCCCCGTAACTGGCATAGACCAATTGGTTAGCTGCAGGTTTGCCGGACCGAAGTAATCTCACCTCAAGTTGGTCATTGACCTTGAGACTATATGGATTCTGCATAGGAATAAACTCAACGGGGTATCCTAACTCCTTTTTATAGCTATCGGTGGTGGCATTCCCTGCCTGGAAAATGGCCTTTACGTGTTTTGAATATTTTTCGACAGCAGGATTTTTGTCCTCACCGGTTTTTTTTCGTTGTTCCAGTACATCCATGATCCCATCATGAACCAAATAACCATTAAAGTCCTCGGCAGATAATTCAATTGATTTGACAGCTGTAGAAACGCCAGCTACGTAGGTGCCTTCACCGGTGGTTTTAGTTTTGAGGACCGTAATCTTCCCCTCTTCACTCCAGGCGCTTTTGGGAGGATTGGCTATTGATCCATCGGGAGATACGATGGAAACATTCAACATGCGGTCGCGGGTAATCACATTTTCGCTCTGGTCAAAAGTACCGTTGTACAAGTGAATGATGACCTCTGAATTGGGTTGTACGAAATAGGTATTCATCTTGAGAAACATGTCATGGGAACTGAGCGCCAGATAAACAGCAACTAAACATGTTAGCGTCAATAATTTTTTCATTACTTTGGTATTTAATATGTGACTAATGAAGCAATTTACTATTTTCGAGCTGATTTCATATTAATTGATTTGATTATGTCTATGAGAAAGTTATTAATGATGATGGTAGTTATAACTTACCTGATGATGATGGGTATCTCTTGCTCCCAGCATTCACATGATGAGAAAACCCACACTCATGAGCAAGAAGCTGGTCACTCCCATGATGACCAACAGGAGCATTCTCATGAAAATGGTGATCATCATGACCATGAACAAGAAGAGTTTGTAGCGGGTGATAGTACTGACCATGTACATGACGGAGTAGCAGGACACCCTTGATAGGTTCAAAGGCCTCACCCGGTTTTACCAAACCACAAACAAATTTCTTTCAGATCTTACTCTACTTGTAGGCCTAACCAAAGTCCATTAAACTTTGACTTCAAGTTTGCTGTTGAGTAAACCAACCTGTAGCTCCAACCTCTTGATCTCCCTGATGACGGCATTCTTATCCATTTGCATCCAGTGAAACAACTTTAGCATGCTGGTAGCCAGAAGGAAAAAGAATGCACCGGCGCCCCAAATTATGGTCAAGCGTAGATCTTCAGCTCCAAGAAACTGAACCGCACAGTAGACAGCCAATGCAAATAAAATAACCATTATCACCATGGTCATTATGGTTAACCACTTCAGTCTTCCTTTGAACAAGCCACCCACCATTTCCGGTAAAGTTTGTTCCCCAAGTTCATCATAAAACTTAGCCTCCTCCTCGCTCAACGCTTGGCGGATCATGTCATCAATTTCTTCATAATTTTTCATAATTCATTTTGTTTAAGTTCTTTTTAAGATGTTCACGTGCATGAAATAACCTCGATTTAACTGTTCCCACAGGAAGAGACATTATTTTTGCTATTTCCCGAATAGTCTGGTTATTGAGGTAAAACATAGATAATATGATTCTTTGATCGTTAGGTAATAGCTGCAATTGCTTTCTCATCATTTTGATCCTGTCCTCCTGACCCTCATCGTTGCCTGCAGTATGTTCCTTTTTAATCTCCTTTGAATTCTCCTCTTTCAAGCGGTTTTTTTCCCGTTCTCTTATCCAATCCACCGCTCGCCGGTATACGATTCGATATACCCAAACCCTGAAATGGGCTGGATCTTGTATAGTATTAATTCCTCTGATGATGTGAGGCCAACACTCTTGGGCAATATCCTTGGCTGCTTCGCTGTCCCTTGTATGCCAATAGCCTTGTTTGAGAAGTTTGGGGTGCCAACTTTTTACCAACAGGTCCATGGCTTTTTTATCTCCTGTTTGGCACCTCAAAACCAACCATTCATCGAATATCTCGTTATGATTTTTTATCATTAATCTTATAGTCGTGAGAAATGGTGAAAGGTTCAAATTTTATTTTGAAATGTTTGAACTGTAATAAATCGGGAGATCTAAAGTCCCTTTTAAAAATTTTAAAAAACTATGGTTATAAAGGTTAAATTTTACCTACTTCTCCTATTCCTTTCCACCACCCTTCCGGTTGTAGCTCAGGATGTCAAAGAGGTTGAAGGGGATGCAGCTTTTTTATTTGCCTACTCAGTTAAGGAAGGACAAATGAACAATTTTGTGGAGGGCTATAAAAAGCATTTACAGTGGCATATAGATACAAATGACCCGCTTCCTTGGTATGCCTGGTTTGTTTTTACCGGAAATCGTTTGGGCCTGTTTATTGATGGTACATTCGGGATCTCCTTTGAGGCTTTCGATAACAGGGTTGCTCCAAGAGAAGATTATCAGGATTTTTTAAAAACCACGGCTCCTTTTGTAGACGCTGACTTCAGACAGGTCCTGCAGCTTAAACGAGATCTGAGTACAATTTTTTTGCTGGAAGAACAAAAACCAACCAGCCAAATTGATATATTCCATATCGAACTTCATCAGGGAACTGAAGTCGACTTTGAAAAGCTAATCCGTGATATTGTTAGCAAAATCTCAAAAAGTAGTGAAAAGGTCAATTTTACTACTTATAAAATCCTCTCCGGCAGCGAACACCCAATGTATATAGTGATAGCCCCCAGAAATAATTTCAAGGATTTCAACTCCTCAACTACATTTAACTCCTTTACCGCCCTGATCACAAACTATCAGGATCCTGAACATGTAAACCAATACCTGGGAAAATTGAATAAAATTATAAAGAACACCTATACGGAAACCTGGAGATATCGCGTGGACTTAAGTGCATTTTCAAAGAAAGAATAAGATTATCCTCCTGTTTCTTCCTCGAAATCAAACTTTCAAAGCTAGCAATCATACCGAAAGGATATATAAAGGCAACGTCATCCCCTTCCTGA